>JAGRNA010000074.1 GCA_020441005.1 Leptospiraceae bacterium | reverse complement strand
CAGGCAGACCGCAGCGCTAGCGAAGCCCGTAGCAGCCCGGTGCCGGTCGTTTTTTTTTAACAAATACGCAGTATTTGGCAGTTTGCATGAATACGCTGGCCGAGCTAACGCGCGGCAGCTGTGCTCACCTGGTTGGCGTAGCAGGATTGAGTAGCCTCCGTTCACTTCAAACAGGAGGTTTGACGTGAACGGCCAGGTGCAGTGCAGCTTGCAGAGAGAACTATGGCCAGCGACTCATCCAGACTGGTTTCCCCCGACCGGCAGGCGCCCCTATTTGCGCCGCTTGCGGACTGGTGGACTGCTTTTGCGCTTTAGCCCTGTTTCAGGCGCTTTTTTGGGCGGCCGCGCTGGAACCGGCGGCTGCTCACCAGGCGTCGGCTTATGCCATCCGGCCGGCACCAGCAGGCGGGTCACCTGACGCGCTAGACCGATGGTTGCCTGGCTGCCGGAATTGAACTCCAGGTAATCGGACTCAATCCCGTCAGAAAAAATGACGCCTTTTTCGGGCATGTGGCTTTCAATAATCAGTTTCTTTTCGGCTTCGATCTGACCGGCCACCAGACTGGCACCGCTCCATTTGCTCTGAAAGGGTTCCCGCACAACAAAGACCAGCCGCCGCTGATCCCACTCAAGGGGCTGGCCGTCCCATGCGGCCGGATCCCCCTGAAACTGCTGAATCCCGCGCGCCATATTATACAGCGAGCTCAGCCAGCCGGTACTGCCAGCCGGAGTCGACACAATCACGCCGCTCGACGAATGACGCTCACTGGCCGCGCCAAAATTGATGGTATAGCGGGCCGAAATATGGGAATTCGCGCCGATGAAGAAATCATTAAAGGCCAGCAGGTGCTGCCCGTCGTTCAGATCGACGCGACCCATACTGATCTCACGGGTCCCGAGTCGGTTGTTCGCGTCCGGATCCAGGGTCTGTTCGAGAGCCTGGGCTACATCGGCCAGCTGAAAGGGCAACAGCACTCCGTCAAAGCGGGCCGGATCCGGGTTGACCGCCAAAACCGGCTGCCCGTCCAGATACTTGGCGGTATTGACCACCAGGCCGTCCTGCCCGAGAGTCAGCACCAGGTCATGCGGCCCGAAAATAAAGTTGGGCAGAAAGCTGCGATCGATTACCTGATAGCGCAGATCCCCGGGAACAGATTTTAGAATCAAATCTCGAGCCCGATCGTAGTTATCATTTTCCAGCTCATAGTCGGCGAAGGACTGGCCGCGGCTTTCAATAAAGAATTTGACCTGCGATTTGGTATTATAGCGCTTCAGGCTTTCATTCAGGCGCGTTTGGCGGGTAACTATAATCAGTTTATCAAAAGTCATTTTAACGGACCGGGCGGCTCTGCGCCTGAAAAACCGTTTCGCATCAGGCGGCCCGGCATGATTTAATTGCCGGCCGCCGGCCCAGGATCACGGCGCTGTGGGCCTGGCTCACATCTGCCGCTGTTGCTCAAAAGGACCCTCGGCATGCAAAAGCGAATGCAAGAGATCGGGGGACAGATTCAGGTTGCCAACCTTCTGGGCATTGTTGGCCAGATCGCGAATGGCTTTGGCAATAAAGTCGCGCGAATCCATGCGGCTGTGTATCAGGGCCTCCAGCAGTTCGGGACTAAGCGAATTCAGGGCCTGAAACTCCTGCCGCAGAGCCTCGGCCCTGGTACGGGCCCGCGCCAGTTCATTCTCGGATTCGATCGCTACCAGTTCTTTGCGCTTGCGTTCCTGGTCAATGCCGGCATCAATCTTGAGCTGCTCAATCTCGCTGCGCCGCTGCTCAACCGCCTTTTGGGCCGCCATTTTGGCCTCCTCGAGATCTTTTTGTTTTTCCTCTACTGCGATCTCCACGTTCATCTGCTGTTCACGAATCTCGCGGTTTTTCTCTTCGACTGCAATCTCGGTTTGCAGCTCGTTCTCGCGTATCTTGCGTTCCTGATCTACCGCGAAATTGCGCCGCTGGTAAATCGCATCGTCGGCTTCTTTTAACAGATTCTCACGGGTACTGGCTTCGAGCGCCTTGGCAATTTCGGGCGTCGGGCTGATCTTTAGAATCGCAAAATCCAGTACGCTGAGTCCCAATTCCTGAATTTGTTCGGCCTCTTTGAGGCGGCCGCGGGCAAAACTGACCAGCTCGGCGGCCGAGGTCAGAGCATCGCGCAGGTTGGTGCTTTGCAGCTTTTCACGCAGCACAACCTGCACCAGATTTGTCAAACGCACTGGCAGTTTTTCGGAGCCGTCACCGGTAGCAGTGCCAAAACGATCCACACTGAAGTCCAGCATCGCGGCCAGCCGTCTGGCATCGGCGACCCGCCAGGTAATCTGCCCCTGGATATCGACGGATTGAAAATCGGCGGTGGCTTCCTGGTAGATAAATGGAGTGTCCCGGCTTTCGGCCGGCACAATCACCAGATTGGCCGACGGTGCGTAGTAAAAAAAACTGAGGCCCGGGCCTTCACGCTTGATCTGGCCGGATTTATACAGCAGCACGTAATCTGATGGTCTGGTCTTGATAAAATGAAAGCCTAACATAGAATACACGCAGTGCCAGTCCGCAGCCTGGATACAAGCTTTTTTCCTGGTTGCCCTGTACGGACTTGCACCCTCGCCCCGGATCGTTGAGCTTGCTTCAGGCACTGCAGACTGGCGCCAGTTTAATGAGACCCCTCCCCACCAATTCGATTTCAGACGCAGGCCAATACTGGAAACTTGTCCGGACAGCCCTGCTGCAGAATCCGGATCGCCCGGTGTATGCCACCCTGCAAGATACCTGGACCAGCGGGGCTCTGGCGCGGCTCAGCCGACGCCTGGCCCGCGATTTGCTGCGACTGGGTGTCACTCGGGGGACGCGGCTGGCCCTGGCCCTTGAGGCCTCGGCTGAAATGCTGGCACTGTTGTGGGCCGGCCTGGACCTGGACTGCCAACTGGTGCTGATCGCTCCCCGGTTGCTGGCAAAGAGTCCGACGGCGGAACCGCATCAGCTGCAAAATCGCTGGCAAATCATACTCCAACAGACCGCCAGCACGGTTTTGATTTACCAGCCAAAAACCGGACTGCCGACCGCGGGAACCCCGCTCTGTGACGACCAGTTCGATCCGCCATCAAATGCGGCTCGAACACTGTGTTCATTGCGCGTTCTGCAACGGGAAGGCGGCCAGCCACGGCAGCCGGTCCGCGCCGCTGAATGCCGCTGGATACTGGCCACCAGCGGCAGCACCGCTAGCCCGCGCTGGATTGCTCTACCCGACACTACAATCTGGCACAATCTGTGGTGGCATCTGGCGGCCCTGGACTGCCAGACCAGCCGCCAAAACGACAGCATGCAAGGCAGCCTGGATCTAACGCAATGGCCGGCCCTGAGTGCCGACAGCCTGCATCAATTCTTGCAAGGCGCTTTCGCTGCCGCTCAGCCGGCTGGCCGGGCCTTGAATCTACTCCCATGGCATCATCCCTTTGGACTGGTGCTCGATCTATTTTTAAATCTGCTGCGCGGCTGGCTGATCCAGCGGGATCCGGATGGCGGCCGCCATCCGGGTCGGATTTTAGGCACCCCGCATCTGCGCGCCTGTGATTGGCTGTCTGCTGTACCGCGTACAATGAGCGAGCTGTGCGCCTTGCCCGACGGCCGGCAGTGGCTGCATCATTTGAAGGGCGGTATTGTAGGCGGTGCGCCAATCGATCCAGCCCTGGCAATGCAGCTGCAAGGCAGCCAATTACGCATCGGTTACGGGCAAGGCGAGGCCGGCCCCGGGATTTGTCTGGGGGCAACCGGACAGTTCCGGGCAGGTTTGATCGGACAGGCAGTGGCCTGCTCCATCCGCCTGCAGCCAGACGGCGAACTAGCCTGGCAAGGGGCGAATCAGGCCGCCGGAATCCTGATCGATGGGGATTTGCATCCCCTGACGGACAAGGCGGACGGCTGGATCCCGAGCGGGGACCTGGCCGATCTGGATGCTGGTCAGTACTACTTTAAAGGCCGCAAGGCCGACTCCATCAAGCTGCCCAACGGCCGCTTCTTTCACCCACTGCAGTGCGAACACCGGCTGACAGCCCTGTATCCACAATTCACAGCTGCCCTGTGCCTGCAGAATCCCGTCACCTGGCAGCTGGAATTGGCGCTGGTTTGCCACATCGGCATAAGCAGCCACCACCACGGAGCAAATCAGGGCCGGACGAATCCGGCCAAAGACGAGCTCCTGGTGCCAGATCCAATGCGGGCCGCAGTACAGGCCCGCAGTAAGCTGGAATGCGGCTTTGCTTTCGCGGCCATACACACTGTTCCCGATACACTTCTGCACTGGAACGGCAAGGGCGATCTGCACCGTCGGGCGAGCCGGCAGGCCATTCAAAACTACCTGTTCAACGGAGCCTGATTAAAAAGCGGTCCAGTGCTTTTGACCGCCAAAAGTGCGCGGCACGGTCCTGGGCGAACGCATTTACCGCCTGACAGCAGCCATCTGGATTTACCGGCGGCAAAGCAAGTCAGAATTCGACCTCCGGAGATGGGCGGGAGGCAAGGTGGCTGGGCTTGCATTAGTCGACCAACACGGAGCGGCAAACCGCCAGGCCACCAGGGCCGGCCTTTGGCCACTTATCATACATTACGTATTGTGTCCAGTGGATTTTTCTGAAAGAAATTTCGAAAAAAATAAATCGATGTCACAGCCCTGTGATATGCTATTGTGGGCAAATGTAGTCCATGCAAATGCCGCCAATTTCTACTATACGATCGATCGCCAGCCTGGGCGGGTGCCCAAAAAAAACTATTGCCAGCCAGCTCCAAATTGAGATTTTATCCAACCGCAATTCGGCCGGAGGTTTTCAACATGACTATGCAACCCGTAATTCTGGGCGGTGCCCAAACAGACTTTTCCCGCAATTGGAGCAAAGAGGGCAAGAATTTTGTATCCATGTTCCGCGAGATTGTGGCCGACGGACTTGCTGCAACCGGGCTCACTACCGACGAAATCAAGCGTTTGAATACCGAAAACCGGGTAGCCGTCTATGTTGGCAATTTTGATGCCGAACAATACGCTAATCAAGGCCATTTAGGCCCCTTTTTGACTGAGGTAGACCCCGCTTTTTACGGAGTACCCTCCGCCCGCTATGAAGCCGCTTGCGCCTCCGGCTCGGTGGCCCTGGATGCTGCGAGCGCGCATGTGCGGGCCGGTGATTATGACCTTGCCATTGTTGTGGGTCTGGAAGTGATGAAAACGGTCGATTCCGCTACCGGCGGCGACTTTCTGGGCACTGCTGCCTGGTACGAAAAAGAAGCCAAAGGCATCCAGTTCCCGTTCCCCAAACTATTCGGGCGCTTGGCCGATGTCGTCGTGGAACGCAAGCCCGCCGCAGAAGAACGCATTATGAAAGCGCTGGCCGAAATCTCGCGCATCAACTACGACAATGCCAAGCGCAATCCAATGGCTCAGACCCGCACCTGGTTTATGGACAGTGAGCACGCCAACACACGCGGTGGCGAGTACAACATGTCCGTCGGTGGCCGCCTGTGCATCACCGATTGTTCCCAGGTAACAGATGGGGCCGTCTTTCTATTGGTGGCATCACCCTCCTATGCTAAAGAATTCAGCCAAAAAAGCGGCCGCCCGGAGAGCGAATTTGCCAAAATCAAGGGCTTTGGCCACCGGGTAGCCCCAATGCTCTTTACCAGTAAAGTCGAGGAAAGCAAGGACAATGAATTCATACTGCCCTGGACCCGCCAGACTGTTGTGGATGCCTACAAGCGCGCCGGGCTGGATATTGAGCAAATCGACGTCATGGAAACCCATGATTGTTTCACTTCTAGTGAATATGCTGCAATCTCGGCCTTCGGCCTGACCAAACCGGGTTGTGAATACGAGGCCATTGAAGACGGCACAATTGATTTCAAAGGTAAAAAGCCCATCAATCCCAGCGGGGGGTTGATTGGAGCCGGACACCCGGTAGGCGCATCCGGTGCCCGCATGGCGCTCGATATTTACAAGCAGGTCACCAACCAGGCAGGCGCCTACCAGGTGGAAGGCGCTAAAAACGGCATTATGCTAAATATCGGCGGATCGGCGACCACAAACATGACCTTCGTAATTGGTCAATAGGACTTTGACTTTATCAAGGCCGGCCCTGTTCTGAACAGACCGGCTTTTGCAGACCGCCCACCCGCAGTCGTTTTTGCGGCAGCGGTTAGCAGCAAGGCTCTGATTCCAGGGAACAATGACGTGCTGACAGGTGCGGCTAATTAGCGGGCCCAAAGCGTGAGCAAACAAGCCCATTATCCATCTGGCGATCTGAAATCCAGCGTTGCAGTCATTGAAAATCAGCGCCGAATTTGCCGAAAATCGGTATAGTAATAACCGGTGGCATGCAAAGGCTTCCGACAGACCGACTGCCAATCTGCCTGTGACCACCGAATGAAAATGGATTCAATAATGCCCTACCAGGATTTTCAAACAGATAACATTCGAATTGAAGACACAGTCGCTGTTCCGCCCCCCGCCGCCATCCGCGCTGATCTACCCATCACGGAAGCGGCAGCTCAAACCGTCGCGGCAGCCCGCCAGGTAGTCCACAGCATTTTAAACGAGAAAGACGATCGCCTGCTGGTCATCATCGGCCCCTGTTCCATCCATGATTCCAAAGCGGCTCACGAATACGCCCGCCGTCTGGCCGAAGCCCGCCAGCAGTTTGAGACCAATCTGTTCATTATTATGCGGGTTTATTTTGAAAAACCGCGCACCACGATCGGCTGGAAAGGACTGATCAACGACCCGGATCTGGATGACAGTTTTGATATTAACAAAGGCCTGCATCTGGCGCGGGGACTCCTGCTGGATCTGGCGGCTGCCGGCATGCCAGCCGGGGTAGAGTTCCTTGATTTAATCAGTCCGCAGTATTTATCTGATTTGGTCGCGTGGGGAGCCATCGGAGCTCGCACGACTGAAAGTCAGGGACACCGTGAAATGGCTTCGGGCTTATCCTGTCCGGTGGGCTTCAAAAACGGAACCGGCGGCACGGTCCAGATTGCTGTGGATGCGATCCGCTCGGCCGCCCATCCGCACCGTTTTTTGGGCATCAATCAACAGGGCCAGGCCACGATCTTGAAAACCCGTGGTAATCCGGACTGTCATGTGATTCTGCGGGGCGGCAAGGAGCCCAATTACGATAGTGCGGCAGTCACCTCGACAGCGGCCCTTCTGGAAAAAGCCGGCCTGCCACAAAAAATCATGATTGATACCAGTCATGCCAACAGCCAGAAAATACCGGAGCGCCAGCTGGATGTGGCCAGGGACATCGCAGCCCAGCTGACCGCCGGTGACAAGCGTATCTTTGGTGTGATGGTGGAAAGCCACCTGATGTCCGGCCGCCAGGACAATCAACCCGGTGTGGAGCTGCAATATGGCCAAAGCATTACGGACGCCTGTCTGGGTTGGACAGACAGCCTGCAATTGCTTGAGACCCTGGCCGAGGCCTCCCGGTCGCGCCGCCAAAAATAAACTGCGGTTCCAGACTCTATTGCTTGCATAAATCCGCCACGCTGTAACCATAGCAGCCGGTTTATGAGCAAACAAAGACATCCCCATATCATTCACAGCGACGATCTCGATTGGGTGCCCATGGAACAGGGCGAACGCTTTGCATCCAAAAGTAAGCGGCTCGGAGCGGCAGCCGGCGCGGCCCAGATCGGCTGCAGCCTGTATGCCGTTCCACCGGGCAAAACCGCCTTCCCCTACCATGCTCACGCGGCCAATGAAGAGGCGATCTACATCCTGGCCGGTGAAGGCCGGCTGCGATTGGGCAATGCCGAGACCGGCGAGGAAAGCATCGCTGTCCGGTCTGGGGACTATATCGTCCTGCCAGCCCATTTAAACAACCCGCATCAATTGATCAACAATGGTCAGACGGATTTAACGTATTTATGCTTTTCTACTTTGCAATACCCGGAAATTGCCACCTATCCCGATTCAGACAAGGTCGGCATGCTGCTCACCAATCACCCCTCTGATTGGCCGGCCATGCGCGGTCGCGGCTTCAAGCTGCTCAAGGATACCGAAAGCCTGGGCTACTATGATGGAGAATAAAATCCGTGTCCGGGCCCTGGCCGAAAGACTGGTCTAAAAACTGGCAGCCCTGCACAATGGTAACCGGTACTGCAAAAAAAAGGCCACCATTTATTTTTTTCGTCGATTTTGGGATGCCGGTTGCCTTGCTGGTTGCTGGCCAGCCGGCAAACCACCTATGACACACAGCAACCGCTTTATTCGACTACAGCAACCAATCAATCGACCAGGCCGCGTTCCAGCACTAGTAGGTCTGTTATTCATTGTCGTTATCCTGCTCCCGACAAACTGCCGCCATAAGATCAGTGAAAACGCAACAGACCTGGCCAGCATCGACTCCTCCCCCTATCATAATGACATGGCTCGTTTTTTGGCCGGAATGCCAGTATCAGCGGATAGTCAGCCTGGATCCCTGACCAAAAGCGCCGCCTGGCAGCGCCACCGCAGCGCCATGGATGGATTCTGGAAGGCCGTCGAACACCAACACCTGGACCTGATTCAGCCCTGGCAAAAGGAACATCTGGCAGATTTGACGGCCGGACGCACTGCCTTGTATTTGCTGTCCGGAGCGGATTTTTTAAACCTGGCTTCATTTTTTCCAGATAGCCAGCGGTATGTCATGCTCGCTCTGGAAGCAAGCGACCGTCTGCCCGATCCGCGCAAGCTGACAAATGCCGAAATCACCCGCAGCCTCGAGGCGATTCGGTCTGTGACCGGCAATATCGGTGCCCGCAATTACTTTATGTCCGCCTCCATGAACCGCTACCTGAATGGCAATTTTTCGTTCCGGGGCACAACACCGGTGATTTTAATTTTCGCCGCCCGCCTGGGATTTCAGATTCATTCCATCGAATCGATCGTGTTACAGGACGACGGCACAATCCGCCCGGCTACCCTGCAGGAGAATCCGGTCGGCAGCCGTATTCGGGTCTACCGGCCCGGCGACACCCAATTGCGCGAAATCGTTTATTTGCAGGTTCGGCTGAGCGATGCCAATGTGAGCCCGCAAAGCAAAAGCGGCCGGTACCTGCATTCCCTGGGGCCCGTAAATGTGATGCTAAAATCAGCCGTCTATTTACTCCACATGCAGCAGTTCACCGGTGTGCGAGATTTTGTGCTGCAACAAGCGGCGCTAATTGTGCAGGATGACTCCGGCGTGCCCTACTCCTTTCTCAAAAATAAAGATTGGCAAGTACGACTCTATGGTAGTTATCAGGCCCCGGTACGACTGAAGGGCACCGGTTATTATCCACAGCCCGAGCTGGCCGCCGACTATAAGCAAACAGCCACGCCGCTGGCCTTTCAATACGGCTACGGCACCTTGCGGCCGGATGGACAGTCCAATTTATTAATTGCCCAGCGGTTGACCCAATGAGGACTCCGGATTTGTCGCTTCACGCTTGCATTTCCACGCAAAGCAACGCCCGCCCAAGTGTCATCTATAAACGGTTGACTCGGCGAATCGTCCAGGGAATAATTCTGGCATCAAACTGCCTGGCGCTGGCGCACTGCATACGCCCGACCGATGCCTGCTTGAGCGCTGATCCGGATTGTAATCTGACTGCATCCATTTTGTATGCCCGACAGCAAACCCGCTGCACCTATCGTAACAGCAGTCCCGGCGCAGTCGATTCCATCGACACCCTGAGTACAACTGGGGCCACTCCCGGACACGTCGCCGTCGGTACCCAGGGCACCATTCTGGCTGCGTATGGATTAAATAACGGCTCGCATAATCTATGGACCGTGCGTCGTAGTCAGGATGCGGGCGCCACCTGGAACACGGTCGACTCCTATGACCCGGCTGCCAATAATCACAATGCCCAGGGGGTGCTCGAATTTCAAAACCAGTTCTATGTGACCGGCAACGACAACGTGGGCACTTCTGATCGCTGGATTACCCGGCGCAGCCCGGACCAGGGCTCCACCTGGTCAACGGTTGACAATTGGCAGCTGTTCGCATCCGCCCAGGCCACCGGTAGTGTGCTATTCGCGGACGCGAATGGCCTGCATGTGGCGGGTCGGGCCTTTGATTCCGGCGGACAACAGCACCTGATCATCCGTTCCTCAAGCGATGGAGCAACCTGGACGACCAGCTATGATTTGACCATGCCTGGGGGGACGACCCTGACTGTGAACGATGCCATAGTAAGTAGCGACGGTACGAATACCGCATATGTAACCGCTTCCGGCCAGACCAGTCCCGGCAGCTGGCTGGTCTTCCGACGCCAAAATGGCAGCTGGTCATTGGTTGACACATATCTTTTAAGCCCTGCAAAATCGGCGGCTGCCGCCGGCATTATCCTCGATGGCCAGCGGGTGCTCGTGCATGGCATAGCCGAGGATAGCTCGTCCGTATTCCATACCAATTTGCGTACATCACTGGATGGCGGCACGAGCTGGAGCACAACCGATAGCTATTCGCTTGGTTTTAATTCGACTGTTGGCGGCGGGATTTATAAAAACCCGGGGGATGGTCAAATTTTACTTTTTGGCGGCGGTCTGACCACCGCCAGTCAACCCGGTCCACTGAGTCTTTTTATACGGTCATCCTTCGACAACGGCGCTACCTGGAATTCCTTTCATAGCAGCCCGGTGACGACCAGTGGCAGCCTGGGAACCTATTACCTGCCGGCGATCGACAATCAATACAATCTGTTTATTTCGGGCTATTTTGTTGATGGCGGTGGTACGACTCATTCCACCCTGTATCGCCTGCCGCCGTCCAGCTGCTGGAAGGAACTATACTGATCCTGACAGCGTCATCCTGCTGCTGACAGCGCCAGCAAACGCCAGGCATTCCATCAGCATCAGGGCACCCTTCTGATGGAGATTGTCAGCCGGGCCCAAAAATGCTACAATTCGGTCCGATAACAGGAAGGACCCTGGAAACAGTAATCAACCTGGAATCCAAATACGGACCTTGATCGACGCGGAAATCTTGTTGATAGAAATACCGCTGTAAATTCAGGTATTCCTGCAGGTCAGAGGATTGGGAACGAAATACAAGGGCACGCCCGCTGAAATGCTGGCATTAAACGCCTACATTACATTTATTCGCGCAGCAGAAACACTCACCGCACATCTGGGCGCCAGTTTGACACAAAAGGGTCTGACCCTTAGCCAGTTCGGAATTCTAGAAGCGCTTTATTTTACCGGACCGCAGTGCCAGCGGGAATTAAGCACTCGCATGTTAAAATCGCGCGCCAACATTACCACAGTGATTGATAATCTGGAAAAACAGGCTCTGGTAAAGCGGATTCGCCAAAAAGAAGACCGCCGCTTTGTGACGATCCATTTAACCACAAAGGGCCGCGCCTGCATTGAGACTCGCCTGCCAGATCACATTCAGGAAATTGTAACCTGCCTGGAGGCGCTCAATAAAAAAGAGCAGACCGATCTATATCGGATTGCGCGCAAGTTGGGGCTGGCCGTGGCCAGGCAATCCTGATATCGGCGTCCATACCGCAAGCAAATGCACGCCAACTTGGCGATCATCCCGCCCGTCAAACGCTAGCGGGCGGGTAAAATGCCTGGCCCTCTGGTATGCGTTTGATTGAAGGCGGGAGCACAGCCATCCGATGATATAGCCATGCATCTCATCAATCAGCCTTTGGACAACTTAATTGAGTCTGCTGTGGAGCAAAACCGCATTCTGAGCCTGAAGACATATCTATTGAGTGTTGCGGGATGTACAATCCTGGACCAGATTATCTCAACCATACTAGGCAAATATCAGCAGCTGGCCTTGAAGGGTATGACCTACGCGCTGGTCAAGGAACTGGTGATGAACGCTACAAAAGCGAATTTGAAGCGCACTCTTTTCGAGGAACACAATCTGGCCATTGCAGATGCTGCAGATTACGAGCAAGGGATGATTCTATTGCGCCAGGTTTTGCAGGAAAGTCGGGTAATGGAATACAAAAATCGCTTGAAAGCCAAAGATTACTGGACCATGATCACTTTTTACTTCGACGAGACTGTTCTAAACATCAAGGTCAAGAACAGCTTTCCCCTGCTGCCAATCGAAGAAGAAAGGGTCCGCCAAAAACTGGAACGGGCGCGCCAGATTCCCGATTTATCGGAACTATTGGCCGAGCTCGACGACACAGAAAGCGCCGGTCTGGGTCTTTCCATGATCTGTATTACGCTGCGTAATCAGGGCGTGGACAACCGCTCCTTTACCTTGCGCTCCAATAATTATCAGGAAACGGCCGCCAAACTTGAGATTCCCTTTGTCAAGAATTATATCCCCAAGGATGTACGCCTGGCGCATTTCTGAGCACTAAGCTGGCCTGTAGTAGACCTGCTCCATCCACAGTTGCTCATTGTTATAGCGGTCTGCATCCAGTTCAGTTTTCGGGCCAGGCAGCTCCCCGTCATGCGGCCTACAGCACTATACCACTCCGCAAAACTGCCACAAGAAACTGATCATAGCGAGGGTCAAGTTGGCTGCTCCGCCGTTAGCAGCCGCTAGCGAACTGTCATCTACCGCGCTCAATACAATGCTGGCGAATATAAATTCGTAGCGCATTCCATCATTACGCCACGACTAGATTGCGACCATCAGCCTTGGCCTGGTACAGGTTTTTATCGGCGCGTTGCAACAGGGTTTCCAGGCTTTCGTCAGCGGCTTGCAACTCGGCCGCACCAATACTGGTTGTCAGGTGCAAAGGCTCGACCCCCTCGGAAACGGTGACCTGGATTCCCGCCACCATCTGCCGAATACTTTCGGCCCTGGCAGCGGCTTCCGTCAGATTAAGTTCCGGCAAAATTAATACAAATTCTTCACCGCCGATCCGGCAGCAATATTCAAATGCACTCAAATGGGCCTGCATGTGCGCGGCAAATAGCCTCAGAACCTGATCACCGACATGATGACCGAAGCGGTCATTAATGCTCTTGAAGTGATCCAGATCCAGAATCAAGATCGACACCGGGTGACTGAACTGCAATGCCCGCTTGATTTCAATATTGGCCTTTTGAAAAAAGTAGCGCCGGTTGAACAGGCCGGTTAAGGCATCTTTCTTGAGGATTTCCTCCATTTCCCGGTTGCGATTTTCCAGTTGCTCCCGGGATTCTTGCAGCTCATCCCGGGTTTGCTCCAACTGCACATTGATGAAAAACAGTTTTTTAAAATTATATAACCGAAACCAGGAAAAGATCATCGCACCCAGCGCCAGCGGCAGCATCATCAACCAATAGAGCGTATAGCCGCGGAAGTCGTGCGGATGAAACCAAAAAGCGCAGCTGACATTCATGGCAGAGCCCAACAACAGATTGGCCAGGGTATGCCGACACTGCCAAAACAGCAAAAGCGCCGGTGTTATGATAATCGGAACATTGGCCAGCACGGCCGGATTAAAACGGGCCGGATCGGCGATCAGGGCGGCGGAGGCGTAAGCGGCAGAACCAAACAGGCTCAGCCAGGTGACATAGGCTAGCACCATGGGATTCATTTTTTGCGCGTAAGTCAACAGAGCAGCCAGCCCTATCGGCACGAGCACACTGCAACGAATGAGAGCATGGATGGCATTCAGTTCGTGATCCAGGAAATACGCCGACAGAATCGTGCCCGGGATATAGGTCGCCAAACCCAGCGCTGCTGTAATGTAGGCCGAGATAGTCAATTTTTGACGAACCTCGTGGTTCCATTTTACCAGTGCGTCCGCTGTATGGATCATTCGTTTTGCTATCCTGGCCTGCTACCCGCGTTGCGATACGGTTTTTGTCCCTGGTCCAGTGCAACCCGGAGTGAACTCCGGTCAAACAGATAATGGCCGGCTTGTCTGCCATAAGGGATTTTCATTCGAGGCCGCCCGATCTGATGCAAGCGCTCCAGCAATCTGTCCAGATTGGGTAGTCTCTTGAGATACACGGTGGACTGCTCGCAATGCGACTATCGCCCGGCGTTCAGAGCTCCAGACCGCGTTTGAGGCGGGCAATCACCCTGTTCCCGGGAGCCTGGTATTCCAGTTCGTCGAAGCACATCTGGTTGGCGATATGAATACCGCGACCGTGCGACTCCAAAGCAGCGACTGGACTCAAGGACAAATAATTCTGAAAATCAAATCCCGCGCCTTGATCCCGGATTTCAAATTCAGTCCGGTCTTTGGCAATGCGCACCGTCAAATAAGCGCGTTTGTCGGATCGAAGCGCCAATTGTTGCAAACGCTCCGTGTAATCGCCGGACTGGATCATTTGCGTTTTTTTATGATAATCGATGCCCAAATTGCCGTGTTCAATGGCATTGGTCAAAAGCTCATTCAGTCCCAGGGCCAGATTCAGAGAATCATCCGCCAGCGCGGCCAGCGATTTTTCCAGGGCGTACACATCCTGCAAGGTGCGCACCTGGAAGCGGGCTTCCTCCAGCAGGCGCACAGGCAAAATGGACTGGTGCCGGGCGCCGAGGGCCCGCAATTTTTGACTTTGCCGCACAACATTATAAATCGCAATGATCAGTTCTTTTTTTTGGACTGGTTTGGTTACATAGTACAAAGCGCCATGTTCGATGCCGTGCTCGATATCGACCGGATCCGTACGCGCAGTCAACAAGATCACCGGCACAATTCCGCTCGGCGACTGCTGCCGCAGCTCGCGTAAAATCTCAAGACCGCTCAAGCCAGGCATATTCCAGTCCAGTAGTATGGCATCATAACGCAGCATGTCCGTTTGCAAATGCAGCCGCGCCAGTTGCGGGTTGGACTGGGTCGTCAGACTGATGGGTTGAGTTTTTACATAGCTTTCCAGCAGGTGCAAAAAATCCGGATCGTCATCGACCGCGTAAACATGCTGCTGATACTCGGACATGCGCTTAGTCTGCCACAGGCAGTGCTAAAGATCAAGCAGAAAGCGCTCCCGCGCACCGCCTTGCCGGACGGGACAGGGGACCAGATCAAATCGTGCTCCGTGGCCGAGCGCATCCAGGTTCAAAAATGCCCCGGTTGGCCGATGCAAAATTCGATTGGATTTTCAACTAATCGGAATACATTTGCAGAATGCATTTTTTTATCTGCGGCACTGACACAGACGTGGGCAAAACCATCACCTCAGCGCATATCATGGCCCAATTTGCTGCAAGACACGACCTGTATTACTGGAAACCGGTCCAAAGCGGAGCGGATGACGACGATAGTCGGACAGTCCAGAAATTGAGCCAGGTCGCCTCGGCCCGGATTTTGCCCGGCGCCTGGCATTTCTCAAAACCCTTATCACCCCATTACGCCGCCGAGCTGGATGGTCAGCGGATTCACTTGCCAAAACTGGTTGATCGCTTTCGGGAATTGCAAGGCCACAACCTGATCGTGGAGGGCGCCGGCGGTCTGTTGGTACCCCTCAATCGGCATGACACCTGGATTGACTTTTTACGGCTGACCCGATTGCCAGTCATCGTGGTGGCCCGCAGCGGTCTGGGGACAATCAATCACTCCCTCTTAACCGTCGAGCGCCTGCGGCTGGAAAAGCTGGTCGTCAAGGGGATTGTTTTCACCGGTCCCTTTAATGCCGATAATGTACGCACAGTCTGCGACTTTAGCGGTCTGCCTTGCCTGGCTGCCTTTGATTACAACGAAACTGCTGAATCCGCCCCTTCCGGGACCGCAGCGCCGCTGAAAGCGGTTTTTCAGCGCGATCTGGACGATTTAGAGTGACATAAACAAAGATTTTCTTTACACCAAAACGCCCTCTTGTAAAAAAGAGCAGGCTTTGATCAAAGATGTCGCGCGTTTGGCAGAAATATAAGGATCGTGACGAGCTTGAGCTATGGCAAGAGCTCAAGGCCTCGAATAGCCGCGAAATACGGGACTATTTTGTAGAGAAGTATTCACCGCTGGTGAAATACGTGGCGGGCAAAGTGGCTATCGGTATGCCCCAAAACGTTGAGTTTGACGACCTCGTCAGCTATGGCTCCTTTGGACTGCTCGATGCCATTAGCAAGTTCGATCCGGATCGGGAGATCAAATTCAAAACCTATGCCATGACCCGCATACGTGGCTCGATTTTTGACGAGTTGCGCAGCATCGACTGGATTCCGCGCTCCATCCGCCAGAAGGCCAAACAGGTGGAAGAAACCATCGCCATGCTGGAAAATAAACTGGGCCATACGGTCGAAGACGAGGACATTGCCCGCGAGATGAATATGTCCGTGCAGGATTTAAACTCGCTTTTGACCAAGATTTCGGGCACCAGCATGATCTCGCTCAACGACATCTGGTATCTGGGCGATGAGAACGACGAGGTCACCTTCATCGAGACCCTCGAGTCTCCCCAGAACCTGAACCCCGACAATCTAATCGAAAAAGAAGAGGTCAAGTCGGTCATTGTGGAGGCAATCAAGAAGCTGCCCGACAAGGAAAAGAAAGTAATCGTTTTATACTATTACGAAGACCTGACCCTTAAAGAAATCGGTGAAGTGCTGGAAGTCACCGAATCGCGCATCTCGCAACTGCACACCAAGGCCATCATGCGCCTGCGCGGGCAACTGATGCGCATGAAAAACGCGCTGAAAAAGTAGGCTATTTTAATCCAATAATATAGGCAATCCAGCACTCGGCCGCCTCGCCTCTTTTGGCCGGCCGGAAGATGCCGTTGCCCTCACCGGTCTCTTGATCAGTGCCTTCCCAGTAGAACTCCACTTTCTGAAAGCCGACTTCGCCGAGCAGTTCGCGCACCTCCAGCGGGGTCCATAGCCGCCAGTCATAGACAAAGGCATTGCGAATTTTTGTGCCGTCCTTGAAATTGAAATGGATTTTGCAGCGCATTTCCGATGTCAGGGGATGAAATTTTTCATGCTCCCAGATATACTCAAAACCCTCACATTTACGCGGTTCTTCCTGTTCGCTATGGGCCGCCGAGCCGCCGAAGCTGTCCATGACAAACATGCCTTTGGGGCCCAGGGATTGATAGACGGACTGGAAATAGGTCTTTAACTGTTCGCGCTCCTTGAACAGCCAATACGAAAAATTAAAGGCCACCACAATATCGGCCAGCGGTTTGTGGACTTTCAAGACATCGGCTTCCTTGATCGTTATACGGCTTTGTTCCGCCTGGCTAAGCTGGCTTAAATTGTGCTTGCGGCCCCACTGGATCGGCTCGGGATCAATATCAACACACAAGGCCTGGTATTTTTTATTGCGTCGCACCCAGTCGCAGGCGAACAAAAAAGTGCCGCTAAAGTCCTCCCGCAACAAGACCGGGCTTTGGCCCCGGAATTTTTTAAAAAAGCGCTCGACCATCTGCACTTCAAACTCCGTGTTTTGAACTGACTCCTGGTAGAGAACATACTTGTCAGCTGTGCGCGCTGTGTAGACTGGTTTGGTCGCCATGGCAGAAAGTTTTTGCACAGGCCTGCTGGTGGCAACCTAAAGCGAAAAGCAGCGTGTTGAACTGGCTAAAAAAGAAAAGTCCGCCGCAGGGCGGGATCGGTCTGTGCTTGAATTCTTGCTACTTCGGCTTTTTTGCGCACACCGGTTTTCTGCTCGAACTGCATCGCTCTGGCCTGCCGCTCCGGCATGTCAGCGGTTGCAGCGCCGGTGCCCTGGTTGCCGGAGCCTACGCCGGCGGCATTGCCCCCGAGCGCCTTGCCCATCTGGTGCTGCGCCCCGATTTATGGCAATATTTTTTGGAATGGCAGTTGCCCTGGAACCTGGGACGGCTGCTCCTCAATCGGCCGCAGGCCAGCGGCATCTTGAACGGCCATCGGCTCAAGGGCCTGCTGGCAAAAGAGCTGGAAGCCCGGCATATCGAAGATTGCGCTCATCCGCGCTTGAGCATTGCGGCCTGCAATATGACACATACTCGTCAACAGCTGCTCGAGCAGGGACCCATCGCGGATGCCATCATGGCCAGTCTGGCAGTGCCGGGGATGTTTCAGGCCCAGGACTTTGCCGGGGATCTGTATTGGGACGGTGGCATCGGCGATCCATTGCCTGTTGAATGCTTCCTGGATGATCCCGAAGTGAGAGTAGTCATACTGCACGTGGCACGCAATGGGCGAGCTCAATCAAAAGGCCGCCGTTCACCGCAAGCCTTGCGTTTCTGGTCGGCAATCCGGCGAACCCCGGATATTATGGAATCCGAACTCATCCGCCTGAAAATTGAACTGCTGATCGCGGCCGGAAAGGAAGTCTGGCTATTTGAAACCCGCACCCCGAAAAGCGGACCGCATCGCCTGCACCTGGGCCCGGCCAATTTGATGCGGGGCCGACAAACCTTTGTGCGACAATGCGCACCGGTTTTGCAACGGCATGGACTCCTGGCAGCCGCCCGGTAAAAGCCTGGTTCGCGCCAAGCGGGACACTTTCCGGCAGTGGCACAAAAATCGAGCGCTCAAGCCCGCAGCTTTACGAAATTCAGGATCGCTTTGTAGACCTCACGGCGTTGGCTGCTCGTCCCCCGGTTTTGGGCCGTCAAAGTGCGGTTCATATGCTGAATGGTTGCCTGCTCGTTTTGCAGCTTGTTTTCCATGTAGGCGATAATCTCGTCGCGATGCTGCTTGATAAATGTGCGGCTGCCATAAACAGTTTCGGCGCTATTGGCGATCGCGACGACCTCAGCGACCGAAGCGGCTCCGGCATCAATCAGGCCGATTAACTTGCGGTATTCATCGCTATGCTCTTTGGTACTGGCCGCGATTTCCGGCGCGCTGGGATAATGTCCGTCGGCCCAGGCGTTATTCAGGAATTCCACAATGTCCTTAAAATGCCGATTCTCTTCCGCGCTCAACTGCGCCGCCTCGGCCTTTTCACGCACTGCCTTCTGGATGGTTTCCTTTGTAGGTTTACCGGCCGCATTCAGGCCGTGCTTGCGCTTTAGTTTGCGATTGCTGACGATTCTTTTTTCGGAACGGATTTTTTGCAGCTGGCGCTCTTTCAGATCGGCGCTGGTTAACTTGATCCACAAGCGTTGCCAAAAAGGCAGATACCCGACATAGGCCTGTCGCAGGCAAATTTGCAGACGATCAATATAAGCCGGCGCTACATATTCCTTGAGTTGCTCCTCGCTTTTGAGACCCAGACCCAGGATGTTTTCGATGACATGCAAGGTCTGGGTATCACCGACCTTTTCATAGAGTTCAATCGCTGTTTCTATCGCTTTGGCTGTAATTTTACGGTCCTTATACAAGAGATAGACATGGTCATAGTCATCAAGGTTGATTTCCTGGCCGCGCAGTCCGGCCAAATCTTCCCAGGGATCGGTGCAGGCCAGCACATGCGGAATGCGGCCCTGCAGTATTTTTGTTAGTATATCTTCGTTAATATTCCATTTGCCGCTGCTGCGACCGCGCATCAGGTTGCCGTGATCGCGAATCCTTTTCAAGGCCCGATGCAGTTCGTCTTCCGCATCCTGACGACCGAGTTTTTCGCCATGCGTCTTGAGCCAGGCAGCCAGATGCTGTATCTCCAGTAAAAAATTGATTGTGCTGCCCTCCACATTCGGCGCGCTGAGCGCCTTTTCCAAAGCCCGCGTAGCCAAATCCAGTTCGGCATCATAGCGCTCCATTTCTTGCATTTTGACTTTATGCTGCAGGTCTTCATAGACGGCGCGATCGATCAAATCAGGATCCAGTTTGGGTTGCAACAATCGACTCAGGGCATCGTAGCGATTCTGAATATGGGTTTTTAAATTGAACAGCGTCAGATCGAAGGTTTTATCGGCGCCTGGAAAAGCCTGTTGGCGGACATCGGCATTACTGAAACTGAGGACCAGTTTCTCGCGGACACCGGCAATCATGAGCGGCTTGAAAATACGCTTATAGAGCTCCCGATTCACTTGCTGCAGGTTCACCAGGTCATGCTGACGCACCGTACCCAGCTCCGGCTCGCTGATATATACCTGCTTCAGGTATTCATCCACTCGGCCGGTTTTATAGGGCACATCACTCAACTTTTGCAGCGAGCTATAGAGCCGGTCATAATCAGGTCCGAATTTTTTGCCGGTGATGATATTACGCAAATTTTTCAGGGAAGTATCCAGCGCGCTGCGATAGGCGACGATCACCTTGTCAAGGTGCTTCTCCGTGGGAGCGGCGAACATCGTTTTAAATGCAATCTCGTCTTTGGGTCCCGGGACCAGTTCGCGAATCACATGAATAAAGGGCGGATCCTGGGAAGCCAGCTGCAAACACATACCGAGTAATTCCGCCGGGCTGGGCATGGGGATCTTGTCGCTGACGCTGCGCTTATAAATTTGTAGATCTTTATAAATATCATCCAGTTCCGGGTAGTAGCTTTCTTCGCGCCGAAAAATACCCTGCAAATAGCGCTGGATGGACACATAGACCTGGTGCAGGGCCTTCACATTCTCGCGAAAATCATCCCTCAGATTCTTGCCATAACTGCTTTGCGAACTGAAAATCCGTTCCGCATCGGCAGGATGGATTGCCAGATACACCCGCGGATCATGGCTAAAGCCCTCCGGTATCCGGCTGGGTCGCACCACCGGCTCGCCTGGTCCGCTCTCTGCTTCCGGGCTCATGATACCAGGCGCTCCCGCTCCCCGACATTGCTGTCTGATTCTGCCAGCGCTTCACGAGCCAACAGCCATTGACTGATTTCCGACCAACCGATCCAGGGTTGTGCCAGCGCACGCCAGGCGCTGGTCAGCAAAAGGCCCAGGGACAAGCCGTACAAAACCACCCAGAACAGAATCAGATGAAAATCTGACTCCGTCTGAAAACGGGTATGAATCCAGCGCGGAAAAAACAGGCCGCTGACATACAGGAGGGCGGCAGCGGTAAAAATCAGCATAGCGATCAGGCGACTGCGCCAAAAGCGAAAAATCCAGAAAAAAAACGCGCACAAGCCCGTGCCAAAGAAAAACAGGCGTTGCTCGGAGCCGATCGTCCAGCTGCCGGGGCCGTTAAAATTGACCGAATAGGCAATCCAGTGCGGAGCGGCGCTGACAAGCAATCCCAGCGCGCCCGCCAGATATACCCACTGCCAGGCATCCAGCGCGCCGGCCAAACGAGTGAACCCGCGCCCCTGTTTCAAAAAAAAGCGCGCCCACAGGCTTGCACTCTGAACAGCCAGCATGGCCACATAATCATAAATACTTTTGATCATTAATCCTGAATCTTGAAAAGCAGCTCTAATTCCACGCTGGCATTTAATGGCAGACTGCTCACACCCACAGCGGCTCGCGCATGGCGGCCAGCGTCGCCCCAAACAGCCAAAGCTGCCTCCGAAGCGCCATTCGCAACCAGGTGATGCCAGTGAAACTGAGGGCCGGCAGCCACAAAGGCTCCCAGGCGGACCAGACCCTCAATCTGCTCCAGATCGACCTGGGTGGCCGCTGCGGCCAAACCGTTCAGGAAACACTGCCGCATCGCAGCCTGTCCCGCCGGGACCTGACTCTCCAGCTCCAGAATACCAGTGGCGACCAAACGGCCATCTTTCAACGGCAATTGGCCGCTGACGAATATCAAGTTGGCATCCCGTTTGGCTGGCACGTAGGCTGCAAGCGGCGGATTTAACTGCGGCAGCTCCATTCCCAGTTCTTGCAGCCGATCGATTATTTTTACTTTAGACATCTTTAGATTGCTCCGGCAGCAGTTCGGGCGGCATACGCAGGCCGAATTCAGCCTTCTTTGCCAGGATCCTTGGCAGCCTCCTCGCTGGCAGCCTTAATACTGTGATCTACAAATTCCCCGGAATACTCCGACCCGCTGGGCCATACAAAGCGCCCGGCACCATTCATCTTGCCGGCTTTCCACTGACCCTCATAGTGAGCCCCGTTTTTCCAGGTATAAACTCCGTTGCCCTCGCAATCGCCGTTTACGAATTCCCCGGCATACTTGTCACCGCTGGCCCACAGGTAAGTGCCGTTACCGCTGCGCTGGCCTTCTTTCCACTGACCGACATACTTACTGCCATCTTCCCATACGTAGGTACCGTCGCCGTTATTGCAGTCGCCGACGATGCAGCCGCTTTCACCGGCCGTGTTGACCTTGCGCTCTGCGGCCCCTTCCGTGTCACCGGTGGATTCTGATTTGTCTGGTGCCTCCGCCCCTTTTTCGGTGGCGCTAGTGCACTGCAGGACTGATACGATCGTCCACATCAGAATCAGGCCATAGCTGATGATTCGGCTTCGGTGTTGGATGCTCATAGTGTAATCTCACAACCCGGCTCGAAATTGCAAGTCAATTCCAGCCAGACGGATGCCTTACTTGTTAGCGGCAGCCAGTTTGACGCCGCACCCCGAACGGGAGCAAAAGTCTCGCCTGGCCGGGGCGTGCCGGTCCAGTTCGCCGGGGGCCTAATGGGGACAGTGTTTGATGGGTTTGCAGATCTCCTGCACCATATTGTCCTTGCCATTCACTTTGGAATTGCCAAAGCGGGCAAAGCGGCCGTCCGGCAGAGCCATACAATAGATATTCGCGGCCTTGTTTTGATGATACAAAGTGCCATACAAATCCGGCGAGACGCCGTCCTGAAAATGAATCAGGAAAGTCAGGCCATAGTGCGCTTCCAGTTCGGCCTCGCTATGGACAGATTTGATTACTTTCTGCTTCAAACCGCGGCTTTGCGGGCATTCGTCCGGGATCCCGTTATAAAAAGTAACCACTCCTTGTTGATTGCTAAACAGGTTCTTTAAAACAGTGCAAGCCGCAAAGCCATGACCCATAACAAGCAACAAAAGCAGCGCTAGTATCCTGGATGATTCGCGGGTTGACTTCACAAGGAGACTGAAACAGGGCGGCCCGCTGTGGCAACCGAAAAACTGCCGCAGCCGCAAGCATGAAAATGGCTAGTCCAGACATTACTGGTCGACAGGACTCGCCGGGCCCGATTTGTATCCATGCAGAGTCTATGATATTGCATTTTTGTTTCAGGCCTGCCACTGCTGGCCCGATCCGTTTACCATTTTCACCGTTTGTTGTTCTCCGTGCAGCCGGACGCGCCTTGACCCGGTCCGCCCTCGCACTAAGCCTGGGCGCTGCTTTGGCCCAGTGCGGGCCCTCCGTAATCAAGCTGCAAGCCCACAAAGGACAGCTCTCAGCGGACCCGATTGAGGCAAGCACGGATCAGATCTACAAACTGGGCGGGCAGTGGTCTTTTTATCCGCACCAGTTTATCAAAGTCGGCCAGCCGCAGAGCCTGGAACCGCATTCTTTCGTATACACGAACGCGCCATCGTCCTGGAATGCCATACTACCGGCCAAAGGACATGAGCAGCCCGGTTTCGGCTATGGCAGCTATGAAATTACAAGTCGACTGACAGCCGGGCAACGCTACGGTATCATGTGTGGCGAGATGGGTATCGCCGCCCGATTATATGTCAATGCAGAATTAATTGCCGAATCGGGCATACCGGCCGCAACAGGCGCGGCCGAGCAAGCAGCGACCGAGGTGCTGTCAGGCTCTTTCGTTGCATCAGAGGGTCTGACCAGCATTCTGCTGCACATATCGAACCATGGCTACCGCAAGGGCGGCTTCTGGAACGCCTGCTATCTGGGCCACACGTCCAGTGTGGAGCGCTACTATCGTCTGGAGCGGTATCGCGATCTCTTTCTGAGCGGCGCTTTTCTGGTAACCGCCTTTTTCCATTTAATCCTGTTTCTTGTTGTGCGGCGCAATCCCGTTCTCTCGTTATTTGCGCTATTATGCGTATTGATCACCGTGCGTTTACTAGTCACCAACCAGCGCGTGCTGGTGGAACTTTGGCCCGGGCTGCAGTTCGCCGCCTACCTGCGCCTTGAAATCGGCTCCTGGCTCCTGGCTATGCCCGTCGGACTCCATTTTGTCCACCGATTATTCCCGCTTGATGTGCCGATCTGGATCCATCGCAGCGCCTGGCTTTTTGCCGCGCTATTGGCCCTGGGCCTGGCCGGCTCCACTCTGACTATTTCCAGGCTAGTACCCTGGTCGCAGGCCGGACTGTTAAGCCCGGCGGTTTTCAGTGCCGTTTTTCTTATCAAGGCGGCCATCCAGCGCCGGCCGGGGGCCTTGCTGTTTGTTTCCGCCGCGCTCGTTTTCCTGGCCGCAGTTGTAAACGACATCCTGCGAACAAATGATCTGATTCAAACGAGTCAGATTGCGCCGCTCGGCCTTTTGCTGTTCATCATGGCCCAGGCCTTTTTAATCGCCCGCATATACGCCCAAAATGAATCCCTCAAAGCGGCGAATGAAAAGGCGCGCAAAAAAGAGCTGCAAGACCTGGTAGAAGAGCGCACCACCGAACTTAAAATCGCCAATGACGCTCGCACAAATTTTTTCGCATCCATTAGCCATGAACTGCGCACGCCGGTCAACGCGATTGTCAATATTTCCGACCTGATTGCGCATGTTGATGGTGATCGTCGCGAATTCGATACCTATGTCCAGCTGCTCCGGCGCAGCGGCACGGTGCTCAAGGATCTGATCAACGATATTATCGATTTCAGCAAGCTTGATTCGGCCCACTTCGAATTGCTGCATCAACCCTTCCCGATCAACACCGTAATCCAGGAAACGGTGGAAATGATGTCCGGTATGGCGCAGAGCAAGGAGCTCGACTTGCAACTGGAAAGCGAAAGCGCTCCACAAGATGAATTGCTAGTCCTGGGGGACCGAATGCGCTTTATCCAGGTGATTCTGAATCTGATTTCCAATGCGATTAAATACACGGAACAGGGCAGCGTGACCATCCGGCAACGCTACTCACAGACCACCGCTGGAGCCATTGAGCTGTATTTCGAGGTTCAGGACACCGGCCCCGGGATTCCGGCCGAGAACCTCCGCACCCTGTTTCGCCCCTTTCAGGCCAATCGTCAGCAATTAAATCGCACCGAAAGCGGCGGTCTGGGTCTATCCATAGTCGACATGCTGCTTAAAAAAATGGACAGCCAGATCCAGCTAAAGAGTACTGTCGGCGGCGGTTCGCGCTTCTATTTTACGCTGCATTTGCCATTGGCAACCGATCCAGACGATGCAAAGCTGGCAGCATCGCCGCTCCATCCCGAAACCCGGGGGCCGGCGCTCTTCGTCGATGACAACGATGTAAACCGCATGCTTGGCCAGCGCATGTTGCAGCATTTGGATATTGAATGCGATGTGGCGGCCAACGGCCCGGACGCCTTGCAGGCCACGCAGCAAAAGAGCTATCAACTGATTTTTCTGGATATTATGATGCCGGATATGGACGGCCTGGAGGTGTTGCGCCGCATCCGGTCCTCCACGGCACTAGGCCGTCAGCCGATTTTGATCGCTTGCACCGCCACAACGATGGACGAAAGCCAATGCGACTATCAAGAATCCGGTTTTGACGCCGTGCTGGCCAAGCCCTACAATCTGGAAACCATGCAGGACGCCATCCAGGCCGCCCTCGCTGCAGCAACCTGATCCTCGCTGGATGCCGGCGCGGGCCCTGGCAGCAATTTTGAGACTTTTTTGGGCTCAGCGGCTTGATTTTCAAACCTGAAAACCGATGCTACACACAGGTGCGCCCGCATGGACTGGTCTCTGGCAAAAATCAGAATGAACCCCGATCAAATGCTGATCGGTCTGGGTGAACGCAAGAGCGTGGTGACCCGCAAGAGCTCCGGCACAGAGTCATCCCCAAATGTCGACCACGATGCCGGGCGCAACACGGCTGAGCACAGCCGGGCTGAAAAAGAAATTCTAAACGAACTGCAGCAAAAGGACCGTGAGGTCCGCCAGCATGAGCAGCAGCACATGTTGGCCGCCGGCAGCCTGGCCAAGGGTCCGCCGCGCTTTGAATACCAAATCGGTCCGGACGGCAAACCCTACGCCATCGGCGGGCGAGTCGCCATTGACACCAGCATGGATACCAGCGATCCCGAGCTGGCCCGCCGCAAGCAGGCTCAAATCCGGAATGCTGCGATGGCCCCGGGCGATCCATCGATCCAGGATCAGCTGGTATTTCAATCCATCGCGCAACAAAGCCCAGGCAACCGGTCAACCGGCGCCTACCACCCGTATGCAACGATCGGCAGCGCTGAACAAGTGGAGCCGGCGTGGCAGCTGCGTTTGTATGCCTGAGCGGCGCATTCTATACAACTTACAGCTACCTCAAGATACAATATCTCTAATGACGAAGCTGAACCTTTCTGTAGACAGGCTGGTTTTTTGATATAGATACATTATGTGAGCTTGGAACCGCCTCAGCGTTGGTATGGCTAACCGATACAACTCTGATTTTTTGCACATTGGTTGCAGATTTTATGTATAAAAACTGTCCCACTCGAACTCTTTCACCATCCATAAACAAAACGATACGTTTCGAACCGGGGACATTTCGAAACACCCGGCCAACTTTTATAAAACTGGTTACCAATTGAATCGTAGCACCGCGCCATTTCTTAATCAACCCGGCCAGTTCTTTTCTGGTATCTGCCTCAGCATAGTCATTCTGCATTCTCGATTCAGCGAGTGCAAGCGGGGTCTGCCCCAGATTGTTTTGAATTGATTTATCTGAGCCAGATTCCAACAACAGTCGCGCCAACAATAGATTATTAAGCAAAACGGTTCTGTGCAACGGCGTATTTCCTTGAATATCTTTAGCATTTACTTCAATACCGTTTTTCAGTAAAAGCTTGAATACTTTGACACAATTAAGCTCGGAAGACAGCTTACCCATCGCCTCAGAACTGTAGGCCATATAGTGCAATGCGTTACGGTTCCAGTTATCCCTGGCATTGATTTCAGCCCCTTCTTGAATCAGATACTGCAACACATCAATTCGACAAGCCAATGCAGCAGAGAACAAGGCAGTCTGATGGCGACTGTTTTTAGCATTAATGTCTACACCTGATTCTACTAAACGCTGCACATCTTTAATATTTCCCTCCTCAGCTTGCATCACAAACTGGGCCTCCCGGGAAACACAACCTGCCACAGCGAACACCAGGGCCACAAAAGAAATTGTTATTCTTAAATATTTCTCAATATTACCAGTCATTACATACAGAAAAGTTCACAACCAAACCTTCTATTTGTTGGAATAAGCAATCAAAGCAACAATCTTTCGCATGCTCGCTAATGAGATTTTTTGGTAGTCAGGAAACTGTATATACTGGCCTTTTTGAATCGGCAAAACCCCGGAATCTATTTCCATCATCCCTTGACCCTGCAGTAGATACAAAGACTTCATTTTGTTCTGAGTTTCTGTATATACTTTTCCATCGTTTATAATTAACAATTCAGTGATTTGACCAGGGTATTCCCCTATCTTGAGTGAGAAGAAATCTTTCTCACTTTTGCTTGCCCCGACACGTGAAATCGAGTTTAAATCTACCACACGCAACTGCCCGGCTTTTCCTGAATCACTGAAGCTTTGCAGCCAGCAGCCTGTGCTGACCAGAGAGGCCAGCACAGTAAAAAATACGATTCTGCACAAAGACACTTTTACATGGTACCCATTTGATTCAACTCAAACCTCAGCTTCAACTGTACTTTTTTGCAGACTAAATACTCCTCGGATTTTACCACACAATACTCAACAGTATCCGAACCAAACGGATGCGAAACTACACGATAAGCTTCAGTCTGACTCAATGGGATCATAAATCTTGGTGTGGAGCAACCAATTAACAGACCAAATACAAACAAAATTCCTAAATATCTCATTTCTCTTCTACCTTCCTGCATTCAAGATCGCCTGATCCTTCAATGTCGCAGAACAGCGAGTCAGAACCAGTATAAATTATGATTGGATAAATCACCAACATGAACCACCGATAGCTATCCCGAGTTACCGTTAGTTTGGATACTTTCTCAGACGCACCGCTACCACTAACATTTCTGTAAGTATATAACTTACAGCCGGTTGAAATGAACAACATCAGCCCAATCAACGAAACTAGCACAATTCTTTTCATATCTTATTCTCCCTCCACTGTGATACGGGCATTTACGCAGTTAAGATCTTTATCATCCTCAATCTGACATTGATAGACCATCCCGGCTTGTTGTTGATTACCAGGAACCAAGAATACGCGCTTACCGGCATAAGCACCATCTGAAAACACGACACAACTGCTGAAAAACATTGCTATCACTATCAAAAATAGATA
>JAGRNA010000073.1 GCA_020441005.1 Leptospiraceae bacterium | reverse complement strand
GTCATTCGTTCCCAGCCGTGCTTTCATCCAATCCGTTAGCGCAAACCAGGATGCGTAGCTGGCCGGGATAAAAAGCAGTGTTAAGAAGGTACCAAAGGCAAGGCCCCAGGCCAGTGCCAAAGTAATCGGAATCAAAACAGGATCCGAGCCCCCCAGGCTATAGGCGGTCGGAAAAAGGCCGCCCATAGTTGTCAAGGTAGTCAGTAGAATAGGTCGGAAACGCTGCCGAGCCGCCTGGATCAAGGCTTCCCGACGCTCCATTCCTTCTGCTCGCAATTGACGCACGAAAGTAACCAACATGATGGACGCATTGACCTGCACGCCAGCCAGCCCAATGATTCCGATCATGGCCAGAAAGCTAAGCGCCTTGCCGGACAATAGAAAACCGATCGTAATCCCGACCAGACCGAGGGGGATGGAGGCCAGGATCAGAAAGGGGGTCTTGAGATCATTGAAGATCAGAGCCAGTATCGCAAAGATGGCAAAGATAGCCAGAACGCCGGCCTGGGCCAGCGATTCCATACTCTCATTTGTATCTTCCTGTTCTCCGCGCAGGGTCAGTGCGTAACCAGGGTGCTTGCTTTCCAGATTGGCAAAAGCAGCAAATAAAAGCTGATTGGCCGCATTAGAGGTTAGAATCTCCGGTTTCACATCGGCTGTGATTGTAATCGCGCGTTCATAATTGTAATGCAGCAAAGCCTCGGGGCCCTGCTCTGACTGAATGGACGATATTTTGTCCAGTCTGGTGTTCAGGCCAGCCCGATTGGGTATCGGCAAGCTATTTAATAATTCGGATCGAGATCGATAGGGTCCGTCATAGAGCACCCGCAGTGTTACTTCTTTGCGTCCCTTGCGCATTGTGCTGACCTCGCTGCCTTCAAAGGCGCTACGTACAATCATGGCCACCGTACGGGTATCAATGCCGACGATTCGGGCCTGGTCCTGCTTCAATCGCACAACCAGTTCCGTACGACCCGGCTTATAATCATCAGTCACATTGATAATGCCATTCGTCTTTCTCAGAAAGTCCTGGATTTGGCCGGAAATCAGGCGCAGCGTCTCGTATTCCGGGCCTTCGATTGTCACTGAAATAGCCGCCCCGATGGGCGGCGAGGGAACCAGTTCTTCAATCTGCATCGTTTTCAAGCCCGGGATCTCCAGTTGATGCTCATTCAGTTCGGCGATAATCGCACTAGCCTTGCGAGCGCGTTCGACCTCGGGCGTCAGAAAGACTTGTATCATGGACAGGTGTTCGCCGACCCGCTGCAGGGGGTCACCCGCGTCTTTTTGCTGGATGCCGCCTTTAAGCGTATAGCTGACCAATTCGCTGGCTGGCAAGCGACGGACCAGCTCTTCCATGTGGGCGGTGCTTTGCATGGTCTGAGCGATTCGAAAAGAGGGATCAAATTCCATCTTGATCAGAAAACGCTCGACTTCCTCCTTGGGAAAAAGGCTGAACTGCATACGGGCCATACCCGCCAGGCTAAGCACCAGAATCAGTCCAATAGCACCCAGACCCCAGAACGGCCGGTGCACAATCCAGGCCACAGAGCGGACAAAGAATGCGGTATGCCATTCAAAATTGCGATTGATCCAGGCGCGCAATCGATTCTGTCGATGACTTGCTTCTACGCGGCCACCATAGTGGGCAATGCGAGCCGGTAAAAGAAAAAACGATTCTAGCAAACTGGCCGTCAATACGATAATCACCATCAAGGGAATTTGCCAGATAAACTTGCCCATCAAGCCGGCCATGAACATCATTGGCAAAAACGCAGCCACAGTAGTCAGAAAGCTGCCAATAATCGGGATTACCAGTTCCGTGCTACCCTTGACAGCGGCATCGACGGGCGGGAGACCTTCCTCCCGGTAGCGATACACATTCTCGGCGATCACGATACTGTTATCCACTAGCATACCCAAAGCGATGATCATGCCCATCATGGAAACCATGTTAAAGGTGATATCATACACCGGAAAAGCCAGCATGGTCGCGCTGACCACCAGGGGTAATGACAAAGCAGTGATAATCGCCAGTCGCGAATTTAAAAAGGCCAGCAAGATGGCCACAACCAGCACGAGCCCGATAGCAGCATTATTGATGACCACGCCCAACTGACGACTGGCTGGTTTGCTTTCATCGAGTACAATAGTCGATTTAAGACGCGAGTTACGCTGCAATTCGCGCATCCGAGTCCGGACGGCATCGCCCAGGGTCAGTATATCGGCCCGCTCCTTTTTGATCACCTGCAAATTAATGGCTGCCTGTCCGTTTGTGCGAGCCAACAACTGGGGGCGTTCGTAGGTATCCGCAAACCTGGCGATTTCGCCCAACCGCAACATATTGCCGGTTTCATTGGAACGCACCGGCAAGGAAGCCAGTTCGCTGATCCGTTCAAACTCGCCCGTTGTGCGAATATTACGGGCTGCATCGGCTTCCAACACACCGCCGGGAATACTGACATTCTGGTTTTGCACAGCACGACCAATATCCATCAAATTGATGGAATTCTGGGCCATGGCGGACGGGTTGATCAGAATGTGCCATTCGCGGTCGCGTTTGCCAAAAACGTCTACACGGGCCACTCCGGCTACTTTTTCGATCTGATTGGCCAGGAAATCGGCTTCTTCATTGAGTTCGATTTCGTCCCTGGCACCATACACAGAGAATTCCAAAATCGGAAAGGAGCCCGATTTCAGCTCGGCAAAGATCGGCTTCTCAGTGACCTCCGCCGGCAAATCGGTTACCCGGTCCAGCGCCCGCCGCACCTCATCCAGAACGGCGCCGGGATCCGTTTCCTTTAAATCCACCTGCACATTGATCTCGGAAACAGACTGGCGACTGATGGAGCGAACTTTTTTGAGGCCCTCGACTTCCCGGATTTCATCCTCGATGGGGATGGTTACTCGCTGCTCGACGTTAGCCGGCGAAGCGCCCGGGTAAATGGTCGTAATTTTGGCCTGAAAAAAATCCACCGTGGGATAGCGTTCCCGGCGCATATGTAGAACAGACAGCAAACTGCCGACCAAAAGGGCGGCGACAACCAGCCACATAAGCAATTTTTCTTTAATAAACCAGGCAATGACTGTGTTCATAGTATAGCAATTGCTATACTATTTATTGCGTTCGTTCTGTAAAGTCTTAACTAGACGCTCATAGGGAATATTGCGCATAATTGCCAGAGTCTGATCCCTCAAATACGCCCATGAACAGGATGGGCGCGCTATCCTGATGGCGGATTAGATCCAGAATCGGTCGATCAGCTCAAAAAACCAACACCAGTGCTACATCCAGTCAATGCTGGATCCAGACACTATTCCAGAGAAGGACTGGAACAGATATCTGCTTGCCCCTGCCTTGTGATTTTTTGTTGACATAATCAGGATTTATTCTTATTTAGGAATTATTCCTATTTATGGAATGCGAGCACAACATGCGGGCAGTTGATCAGAATATTGAAGAAAGACTACAATTCTTTAAGGGCCGCTGCAAGGACAGAGGCCTGAAGATCACCAATCAGCGTATCGAGATTTACCGCGAAATAGCAGGACGCGAAGATCACCCTGACGCAGAAGCGATTCATCAAGCTATTCAAAAAAAACTGCCAGCCGTTTCCCTGGATACTGTTTATCGGACGCTGTGGCTGTTTGCGGATATCGGGTTAATATCGCAAATGGGACCGCGCCAGGAGCGTTACCGTTTCGATGCCAACATGAAACCGCATCATCACTTTGTTTGCCGGGAGTGTGGACTTACACAGGACTTCTATGAAGAAACTTTCAACCAGCTGGGGGTACCGGAAATTGTCAGTACCTTCGGGCAGGTTGAAAGCTCACACATCGAATTACGCGGAATGTGTCTCCAATGCCAGGCAAAAAAACCAAAACGTCCTGAAAGCAAGCGCAGAGATCAAATGTAAATGTTTTGCTGAAATTTACCGCTTGTCGAGGCAACACAACTTTGACGGGCAAATAAGACACGGCAGGCAAGGCCCCACCGGGCAGTGCCGCCAGGGAGATGAAATGAGCACAGAAAGTAAATGCCCTTTTAGCGGGCATATGGGTAACACAGCAGCCGGGGGCGGAACTTCCAACCGTGACTGGTGGCCAAATCAACTGAATCTGGGTATTTTACACCAGCATTCCAGCGAATCAAGTCCCATGGACCCTGATTTCGACTATGCCAGTGAATTTGCAAAGCTGGATCTCAAAGCCTTGAAAAAGGATTTATACGCCTTGATGACGGATTCACAGGATTGGTGGCCGGCGGACTGGGGACACTATGGCGGATTATTTATTAGAATGGCATGGCATAGTGCCGGTACCTATCGAACCGCAGACGGCCGCGGCGGCGGGGGAACCGGTAATCAGCGTTTTGCACCCGTAAACAGCTGGCCGGACAATGGAAACCTGGACAAGGCCCGGCGGCTTCTGTGGCCGATTAAACAAAAATATGGCCGCAAAATTTCCTGGGCCGATCTGATGATTTTAGCTGGTAACTGTGCCCTCGAATCCATGGGATTCAAGACCTTCGGTTTTGCCGGCGGACGTGAGGATATTTGGCAACCCGAAGAGGATATTTACTGGGGCAGTGAAAACACATGGCTGGGCGACAAACGCTATGCTGAAGGCCGGGAACTAGAAAATCCATTGGCTGCAGTTCAGATGGGCCTGATTTATGTGAACCCGGAAGGACCCAATGGCAATCCGGACCCCGTTGCATCCGGCAAGGATGTGCGGGAAACATTTGCCCGGATGGCCATGAATGACGAAGAGACTGTCGCCCTGGTTGCCGGCGGACACACCTTTGGTAAATCGCATGGTGCTGGTGATCCGGCCCTGGTTGGACCAGAGCCCGAGGCAGCTCCTCTGGAAGCGCAGGGGCTTGGCTGGATGAATCAGCTGGGCAACGGCAAAGGCGTTCACACAACCACCAGCGGCATCGAAGGCGCCTGGAAACCCAATCCGACCAAATGGGACAACGGTTACTTTGATATGCTTTTCGGTTATGAATGGGAACTGGTCAAAAGCCCGGCTGGTGCTTCTCAGTGGCTGGCAAAGGATGTAAAGCCCGAGCATATGATACCGGACGCCCATGATCCGAACCTCAAGCACAGACCAATGATGACCACTGCCGATTTGTCGCTGCGATTTGATCCAGTTTATGAACCAATATCCCGGCGTTTCCATCAAGATCCGGCTGCTTTTGCTGATGCCTTTGCCCGAGCATGGTTTAAACTGACCCACCGCGACATGGGCCCCCGCAGCCGTTATCTAGGCCCCGAGGTCCCGAAGGAAGAACTGATCTGGCAGGATCCGATACCCGCGGTAGATCATAAATTAGTTGATGATGCTGATGTTAAAAAGCTGAAGCAGATGCTACTATCCTCCGGTTTGTCAATCGCAGACCTGGTTACAACAGCCTGGTCTTCAGCCTCTACCTATCGCGGTTCTGATATGCGCGGCGGCGCAAACGGCGCCAGAGTGTTACTCGAACCGCAGAAAAGCTGGGCAGTCAATCAGCCGGAGCAGTTGTCTAAAAGGATTGCTGTGCTGTCCAATATTCAGAGCGAATTCAATCAGGCAAGTTCAGGCGGCAAAAAAATCTCCATGGCTGACTTGATTATCCTGGGCGGATGCGCTGCCGTAGAACAAGCAGCCAGTAAAGCCGGCGTAAGTGTGGTCGTCCCATTTACTCCCGGACGCATGGATGCTTCCCAGGAACAAACTGATCGGGAATCTTTTGCCGTGCTCGAACCAATTGCCGATGGATTTCGTAACTATCTGCCCAAAGAATATTCTGTTCCGGCAGAACAGTTGCTCCTGGACCGCGCACAGCTACTTACCCTGACCGCCCCGGAAATGACGGTTCTGATTGGCGGAATGCGGGTTTTAGGCGCCAATTATAACGGTTCCCCAGCCGGTGTTTTCAGCAGCCAATCCGAAACGCTGAGCAATGACTTTTTCGTCAATCTACTCGATAGCAGCACAGAATGGCAGCCCAGGGCTGGCAATGCCGGTGAGTATGAAGGACGGGACCGGTCAACAGGTGAGCTAAAATGGACTGCCAGCCGCGTCGACCTTGTCTTTGGCTCGAATTCGCAACTGCGGGCCCTGGCTGAAGTTTACGCCAGCCATGATGCGACCGAGAAATTCGTACAGGATTTTGTGAGTGCCTGGATAAAGGTCATGAATGCAGACCGGTTCGATCTGGCCTGAGAGACACCTCCAATACAGACAGGTGGTTGCGTCGACTGCCTGTCCCGCACTGCCCTGGCAGGAAGAATTCACCATCTTGAATATCTCCTTGCCGGGGTTTTTCAATTCAACTACATAGCTGCCTCACGGAGTTTTTCTGATTTTATCAATCAGACGATCATCACTGATAACAAGGTAACCATCGCCGGAATCCCTCAGCCATTAAATGCGCCCATAAACAGAATCAAGCGGCTTTCCCGATGGCGGATCAGAAACAAAAACGGCCTGTCGGCCCGGAAGACCGGCACCGGGGTTGGTTCGATCGCGGCGCTGGTCTTCTCCATAAGAACTGCGGTGGCAGCGGCCGCTTCACTGCCGGCTTCGTCTGTTTCGATATTGGCCTTATGCAGAACTGCGCTGATTTTTAGATCTCTGGCAGTACTGATCCCGGAAAAATCAGCCTGGTCACTGAATGCTGCAGCCATGCCCATCTGCTTGAGCGGCTCAGATAGCTGCAGCGCGGACTCTATTTTAAAGCGCGGCAGATACACATCTACTCGTTGCGGCGCCATCATTTTCATTGCACCCAAAAGCTGCCCAGCTGCTCTCGGTGCATATAGTTCTGGCAAAGAATGATCAGGTCGCGGCAGGAGCAAAATCATTGATAGCTGCTCACCGGCATACGGTAGTTCCAACAATTGGCCCAGGCTGCTCTGGTGGTAGCCAAAACGGGGCTGCGGGTCCGTGTTCTGCATCAGGCTCACTTTCGATCGGCTGTGATCCGCCTTAAAAAAGTCAGCAGTCCTGGTCAGTTCCCTGGAAAACGGTGTTTGCCAGTGCCCTTTAAAATAGACCCCGTTGGTTATAATCAAGCGCGTATTGGGTTTGATGGCCGCGGGACCAATCAGTTCCGCAATACGATTATTTGTCTGCTCGCGCGTCCACTGATTGATGACTTCTGCCGAATAATCCGGATCCTTGACAAAATCAAGCTTTGCCAGCGGGGCCCCATAAGATCTCTGCAACAGGTCGGTGTACTGGGGATTCAAATCGTAACTCGGTTCGACCCACAAGGCGTTGGCCAGTCGGACTATGTTTTCATCGGTCGAACTGCGCATGATTTGGTTATAAATCCGGGAATTGGCGGCGTCATAGCTCACACCGGTTGCCAATTGCAGGGCTTGTTGCATTCCCAGGTCCGTGGTCGAACCGGTCCCGCTGCCGCGCCATACCATCATCAGGGCATTATGAATGCTGAAAGGCGAAAGAACCCGACTGTCACTATCGGAGGGCAGCTTATGCAAGAGAGCGAAAGCAAAGCGATTGGCCTCTGCGACAAAAGATTCAAGCTCATCATCCGCCACATGAACCTCAGCCAGCTCGGTCGGACGCCCGGATGTGCAGGCTAGGCAGGAAATAAAAAAGATAAAAACACAACAGCAGTGGTAAAAGGAAGTTCGAAACGCTTGCATAGGACTTCACATTGGAGACTGAATTCAGCTCATTGGTTCATCTTATTTGTAATTCCCGGACCGCAGCAAACACAACCCGATGGCCGCTAGCGTTCCAGGCTGCGCGAAGTTTGCGTGGCACAGCCGCAGCAAATTTGCCCGAGCCAGCCTGAGTGCCACGTTAAAGTATTTAAATACTCTAAACTGCAGTCATGTTTTATTGCTTTAAAACAGGCAGTCGTTCCAGAACTTTCCATGGTATTTGAGACACAGAAGGCAATTTGAAAGCAAAGCTCCCAAATTGCTCACTCCTTACTCAAATCAGATATAAAAATCGCCGGTGGCAACGCGTCCAGGACTTCAAGTAGCTGCCTGGGGTTAGCTCGAGGGGTGATTTTGAACATCGATTAGAAATAACAGTACGCAGGCCTGCTTAGACATGACTCCAGTTTTTTCCACTCAGAATACGGCCAATCTGAGCGGAGCTTACATCGAACCTGGTTGCGATTTGGACAATTGAATGATTTTTGGCAAGCTTTCTGATTTTTTGTATATCTTTCGGCCTTAGTTTAGAATTACCATTATTTGATCCCTGGGTATTTTTTGATCCTTCTAGTTTCTTTTGCTCTTTTTTACTAACAAGAATTCTTTGATGCTTTGGATTTACACATAATTTATTTTCACAAGTCTGAAAGATTCTCTTTCCAGCAGCTAATTCACCTTTATATAAAAGATAGGAAAGACGATGTGCTTTTAGAGTCGCGAAGCCCAGGCTAATTTGACCATGACCTTCTGCTGTTGTGCTGCCTTTCCAAATCCAGCAAGATCTTTCCTTTTTTACTCGTTCCAAAAAGAGTTTTTTAATCTGTTTATCATTTTTTTTAATTTCCCTGTAGTAACTCATTCCACTAAAAATACTAATACATCATCAGGCTGCAGTCAATCAAAGTAATTCTATGCGAAAGAATATTTTAGCAAGCCTGAATCCACACCAGGTAATATATATACATATATAATATTTTCGCATTGTATTCGCCTGGTTATCGTTTCCAGGGCAAAGCAGACTTGATTGGCTTGATAATTCTTTCGCTATAATTTTTTTCAGGATCATTTCTTGCCCAAAGCTTTTCGTTAACGTTCAAGACCGCACGAAACTTGCAAGGCGCAGCCGCAGTAAATTAGCCCAAGCGTGCCTGGGAGCGGAAAATTAACTACATCATAATACTACGATAATCAGAGCAAGCGTGCGAAGGCCAGGCAGCCGCCAGGCGACACAGCAGGCAGCCCGTGTTAACTGAAGGCCTGGGGTGTGCTGCTTTGAAATCGATCTAGTAAACAAGCGTTATTTACTACTTAGATTCGGTGTTATCATTGCCACTTGGCTTATAAATAGCTTTGAATTGATATAATCGAACCCAATTTTTACCTTTTTTGAAATTTCTGGCATAAAAATCTACAGTATATATTTTATTATCTGGAAACGATAGACGACAGTTGTAAGTATTTTTTTTCCTGGAGATAGAAAAATGACCCTTTTGATGCTTTCCTATAGCATCACGTAATGTGCACAGGACCTCAGTATCCTTATCAACTTCTATATTGATATCAAGAAATCGCCCGGCCACTTCCACAAGATCATAAAGTATTCTAATTTTTTTCTCTTCAATAAGTATCTTGCGCGAAATCATTTTTTCTACAGAAGGGATAAAGGTTACTCCATAGTTCAATTGGAATTCCAAATAATTTTTTTCAAAAAATGGAATAGCCAAAACCTCACCCCGGGAGAATTCTCTCTTTAAAAAAAGAAACTTGGGATCATTTGGTGCCTGTAATAATAACTTGGCTTCAGGATGCAGAAATAATTCATAATCTGTATACTCTCCTAATTCTTCAAACCCACTGTCTATATAATGGAAACGACGATCGCGACTGACATCGACTATATAGAATTTATTCCTTATTTTAACTGCGTTCCAAATATGCGTTGGGTGATTGCCACTACTGTCAATATGTCTACGTTGATAACCATGGATTGATACAGACTCAATGCCGGCCATTTTTGACATTTCCATAAATAATTTAGAATACCCACCGCATTCAGTTCTTTTCGTTTTTAAAACGTGTTGAATATCATTTGAAAATTTTAGCCCGGAATCCAAATATTTTGCAACTCGGACATTATCGTATGCTATATGAAGAGTGATCCAATCATGAATTCGTTTTATTTTTAAAAACTGATTTTGTGTGTCACTCGTCAGGAAATCAGTGAGCTCTTGTAGATATTGTTTTGGGTTAGCATAAGCTTTTTGTTCCAATGCATCAGGAACCTGGATTACTCTTGAATCTATTTTGCCAGTTCGATATATTGCAGATTCCTTGTCAGCCGCTAGTCCAATTGAAAAGTTTTGCAAAGTATCTGTCTCTTCCGGTCTTAAGTGATTTGACCAACTAAAAATCAGCAATGCCAGGAACAGGATTTGATAGAACTTGCTTCTCACTTGAATAGACCTCCTTTAAAATAGTCATTTAATAATACATTTTATTTTATTTACTATCCATTTGCAAGTTAAAAATTTCGGATGGTTATGGTGAAATAGTCTCTTCCCCGAAGCTTTCAATCACCTTTATTTATCCGGTTGCAAATTAATCAGATAAGCTGGGGCAGCACCATCTGAATCGCATGGGGCCCGATCCGGTTGGAGTCGGACTAAAAGCGGCTGATTGGCCGTTAACGCCCTTGCCATTCGGATTTACTGCCCCTTGGACGGAGTGCCGTGGTTTTCTCCCAAACCACCGGATTTGCCGGACAAACAAAAAAGCCCCGCCATACAGCGGGGCTTGGTAAAACCAGTCATTTCAGTCGAGCTTACTGACCTGCAGACTTAATGTTTTTGTTTTTGTTTTGCAGATAGGCAATGACCTGCCAAACTTTTTCGGCGCCCAATGATGCCTTGTGGGGCGGCATGGGTCCTTTAGGCGGATTTTGCTTCACCTGTTCCATTGAAACACCTTCCATGATCACGTTGAACAGCGCGACATCTGAATTGCCGTGCAACCATTCCTTATCGGTCAGGTTGGGTCCAATCAATCCAGTGCCGTCAGCTTTGTGACAGGCAGCACAGATTTGCTGGAAGGTCTGCTCACCGGCAGCGATTGCTTCCGGGTTGCCGGCCAGGGGATTGCCCTTGCTGGCATCTACTACGACTTCTTTTTCTGGAAACATTTCCTTGTATTCAGCCATAGTGGCGGCATACTCTTCTTCCTGCTGGAAGTCGGTAGCCACATGATAATAGCCCAGGTAGCAAACGCCAATAATCATGGTGGCAACAAAAGACCAGGTATACCAAACCGGCATGCGGTTATCGGCCTGGGCGATGCCATCAAATAACTTATTTGGATCACTCATTAATCATTCTCCTCTAAAATTCGTTGGGCCGGATCTTCGGCTTTTTTGCCCTTTTTTGTGAAGTACAGGTAATAGATTATCCCGTACAGGGCAGCGACCATCAGACCGACCCGTAGAACCTTGTACCAAATCAGGATCTCGTCCTGACTCATCGGTCAGAAGCCTCCGAAAGCTGGTTCTGCTCGGCGTCTACTTTGGAAATATTCTTCGCAGTAGTATCACGGCCCAGCTTCAACAGATAGGCAATCAGAGCATCACCCTTGGTTTTGCCCTGCAGCGCTTCGGGAGCTTTGCTGATTTCCTCATCGGTGTAAGGAGTACTGAAAACATCTTTCAGAACCTTCATGTTGGCCACAGTCTGCTCAACATCCACCTGCTGCTCAAACAACCATGGATAAGCAGGCATAACCGATCCCGGTGATGTTTCACGCGGATTGATCAGGTGCGTTTTATGCCAATCAGCAGAAGGCTGAATCGATGACTCATGCCACAAGTCCGGTCCGGTTCGCTTGGATCCCCACAAGAAGGGACGGTCGTATACATACTCGCCCGCTTTGCTGTACGGATCATCTCCGTATTCACGCTTGGGGTCGAAACGATCGGTTTCCCATTTGAAAGGTCGAATCATCTGCGAATGGCAGTTATTGCAACCTTCAGCGATGTAAACCTCACGACCGGCCAACTCCAGCGAGTTGTATGGTGTAACCGCCGCAATCGGTTCAATAGTGGAGGTCAGAAAGAAAGGTGGAATCACCTCGACTATACCGCCAACCAGGATTGCTATGGTAACCAGAACTGGAAACAGGATGCCACGCGACTCAATGTCGGTGTGAGCATGATCTACTTTATCTACGATACTCATATTATATGCTCCTCCTGTTATGCCGCAACACTTGCGGGCTCACCTTTTTTTACAGTCATGATTATGTTGTAAGCCATCACAATCATACCAGTCAGGTACATTAAGCCGCCAACTGCGCGTCCAGCTCGAAATATCCACAATACTTCTGTAATCGTGACCCAGTTAGGGTATTGCAGAGCACCGGTCTCATCGATGGCGCGCCACATGGCACCTTCGGTTACACCGGAAATCCACATGGAAATCACATAGGCCAGAATACCCAGCGTACCCAGCCAAAAGTGGACATTGGCCAGCTTTTCGCTGTACAGTTTTTTGCCAAACAGACGCGGGATCAGGAAGTAGATCATGGCAATGCTCATGAAACCAACCCAGCCCAGAGCACCGGAGTGCACGTGCCCAATGGTCCAGTCATTAAAGTGGGAAAGACTGTTTACAGTTTTAATCGACATCATGGGTCCTTCAAACGTAGACATACCGTAGAAGGTAATACCTACCAGGAAGAACTTGACAATCGCATCCGTCTGCACTTTTTCCTTGGCCTGGGTCAGGGTTAAAAAGCCGTTCAGCATACCGCCCCACGAAGGCAGGATCAGCATGATACTGAAGGCCGTTCCCAGTGACTGGGCCCAGTCTGGCAGGGGAGAATACAGCAGGTGGTGCGGACCAGCCCACAGATAAATGAATATCAGGGACCAAAAGTGGACGATCGACAGGCGGTGCGAGTAAACCGGCTGATTGATGTGCTTCGGAAAGAAGTAGTACATCAGACCCAGAAAGGGAGTTGTCAGCACGAAAGCTACCGCATTGTGACCATACCACCACTGCACATTTGCGTCAAATACGCCGCTGTATACAGAGTAGGACTTGAATAGAGAAACTGGCACTACCATGTTGTTTCCAATAAAGAGAATTGGAACAGTGATTACTGTAGCCATGTAAAACCAGATCGCCACATACAACTGCTTTTCTTTACGAATTGCAATTGTACCGAAAAAATTGATGGCAAAAATTACCCACCAAACCGCTATCAAGATATCCAAAGGCCATTCAAGTTCAGCATATTCCTTGGATTGACTGAATCCGCCCAGCAGGGTAACCGCAGCTCCGACAATTGTCAGGTTGTATAGCACCAGGTGGATTGTGGCCAGCTTGTCCGAGAACAGTCTGACGCGCAATACTCGCTGTAACGAATAGTATACAGCAGCGAAAACCGCCGATAGCGCAAATCCAAAAATGGCAGCATTGGTATGCAGGGGTCGCAGACGACCAAAAGAAGTAAAAGGAATCCCCAGATTCAATTCCGGGATAACCAGCTGGGTAGCAGCGATAACGCCGACCAGCATGGCTGTGATGCCCCATACTACAGCTGAAATGACAAAGCCTTTGACAACGAAGTCGTTGTATTTTGCTTGTGTTTCACTCATGGCAGGATTAGGTCAAAAAAGTTTGAAATATTCAATGAAAAAAATCACACGCGGGCCTGATATTCGTCATATTTCATTTCCAGACATCATGAAATAAATAGCGCATGGTGGGAGGTGTATCCGAGCGGTGTTACCACTGCGGTGAGACAATTCCAGCCGGTCTAAAACCCCCTGCCGCAGGGGAATTTGACGGCCAGGTGCGCCCTTTTTGCTGTCATGGCTGCCTGGGGGCCTGCACAATCATCCATGATGCCGGTCAAGGTTCCTTCTATATAAGTCGCGATACAGATCCAGGCGGACAAATCTCGCTCAACCCGGCCTTTGCGCGGGTCAAAAACGATTTTGAAACCTACGACCTGCCTGAGGTCCGTGATGCCTTGATTGTGCGCGAAAAATCGGGTGACCTGGCGCGGGTAGTGCTACAAATTTCGGGCATCCACTGTCAATCCTGCGTAATCTTGAATGAGCGCTTATTAGAGCGGATTGCGGGCGTTGATCAGGTCAGTGTACAATACGAAAATGGACGCTGTGAAATCCGTTTTGACCCTGATCAGACGGCACTATCACATCTATTAGCCCAGATCCATTCTATTGGCTACCGCGCAGAGGTGATTCGGCCTGGTAAACGCATGAAAATGCTGCAAAATGAGGGCCAGAGCCTGCTCTGGAATATTGCTCTTTCGGCCTTCGCGGCCGGCAATGTCATGATTTTGAGCGGCGCACTCTGGAGTGGCTACTTTGACGGATCCCTGACGGCCAAATTCCGGCATGTTTTTGAATGGATGAGCTTTCTGCTAGCGACGCCGGTCTTTCTCTACAGTGCCCAGACCTTTCATCGCGGTTGGAAAAGTTTTTTCAAAACATGGCTGCCGGGAATGGACGTTTTAATCAGTTCTGGTATCTCGGCCGGCTACTTTTATTCCGTTTACGCTTTTTTCACCGATCAGGGTGAGGTCTATTTTGATAGTGTAACTACAATCGTCTTTTTTCTGTTAGTTGGACGCTATCTGGAATGGCGGGCCCGCATGAAACAGCGCGAACGCATGGAAAGCCTGGTCAAACCGCTGCCAGAATCCTGCTATCAGGTAACCGGATCCATGAAAGTAGACTCTGCCCAAAATCTGGAATACAATGAAGTCCCGGTGAGTCATTTGAAACAAGGGGACATCGTATTTTTGAAAAGCGGCGATACATTGCCCGCTGATGGCGTCCTGCTACAAGTTTTTGGCAGTCAGTCGGGAGACAGCACCCTGCAATGTGAGGTCGATGAAGCAATCCTGACCGGCGAATCCATGCCCGTCAAACGCAGTCCAGGAGACCGCATGCTGGCCGGCTCCATCCTGGCACAAGGCAGTGCGCTGGTGCGGGTCAACGGCAACATCAAGGAAAGCGGAATGGCGGCCTTGAGCCGGCTAGCAGACGGTATCAGCCAGCATGGATCACGCTATGAAACTTTCACCAAAGCGGTCATCCCCTGGTTTAGCACCGTTGTGCTGGTGATCGCGCTTGTTAGCAGTTTGGTGCATTTTTTCCTGCTGGGAGCCGATCTACACGAGGCCATTGTTGTGGCAGTCGCTGTACTCATTGTGAGCTGTCCCTGTGCCTTGGCCCTGGCTGTACCAACGGCTACATCAGCCGCGCTATATGCCGGTGTGCGCCGGGGTGTATTAATTCGCGATGGCGAAGTGCTGCAGGGTCTGACTCGCATCCAGCAGTTCCTGTTCGACAAGACCGGTACCCTGACCTGCGGTCACCCTTCCGTAACCGAGCAGCAGCTCTTTGCCCCGCAAACCGAGATTGCCACGATCATCAATCACATGGAGCAGGGTAACCAGCATCCGGTCGGCATAGCCCTGCTCGACCATGCCCGGGGACTGTATCCTGGGGTTGCCTTGCTGGAGAATCCGGAATCAATGGCTACCAAAAGCCAGGCGGTTGTGTATGTGCCAGGCAAGGGCATTGAATGGCAGACCGCAGAGGCTATTTACAGATTAGGCAGTCCGGATTATTGCGGCATTGCATCGTCTGAATACCAGGCTTTTGCAGCCGCTCATTCTCACGCTACCATCGTAATGCTGGGTAGCGATAATCTTTGCATGGCCCTGTTTGCTTTGGAGGACCGGCCGCGGGCGGAGTCGGCCAAAACGGTGCGCCGCCTGAAACGCACCGGCTTTGGCACTACCATGTTGACCGGCGACAATTCCGGAGCCGCCAGCCATGTGGCCAGCTTTACCGGATTCAAGGCGGACGAGGTGCATGCCGGATTGCTGCCAGATCAAAAACTGGCGCACATCGAAACACTCAAAGAGCATAGCCCGCCTGGTAGTGTAGCGATGGTCGGCGACGGGTATAATGATGCGCTTGCCCTGGCGGCCGCGGATGTTTCGGTTGTGCTGGCCCGTGGAGCCCCCTTATCCCTGGATCATGCCGGGGTTATTCTGCTGGGTAACAACCTGTACGATATATTTTCTGTGATGGAAATTGCGCATGCGGCGATTCGCACAGTTCGGATCAATCTCACCATTTCCTTGCTGTATAACGTGATCATGATCACAATTGCCGCATTGGGCTGGTTGCTACCTATCTGGTGCGCTTTGGCGATGGCCTCCAGCTCGCTGACTGTGATTGCATCCTCCGCCTGGTTTCGGATCCGTTCTTACCAGGATAAAGACAAAAACTCGTATTAATGAAGCCATCTGCCCGGTGCCGGTTTGATGCAATAATGTGTCCTGATTTGGCGCTTGAGACGGTATAGAATAATGGAAAAAAAATGTTTGCCTTGAAAAAAATTGAACCACGTTCGATAAAAAGAATCAAAATCCCGGTGTATCCTGTGAATGGTAAAATCCTGCTATCTTGTGCATCGTTCGTGTTGATCGGTATCACCCACTGTGTCAGCATGTCGACCCATACAGAACTGCAAAACGAACTGGCGCAGTACCAGACAGACCTGGAACGAAACTCGGCTGAGTCGCGCCAGCGCAATATGGAGGCCCAGGCCCGGGTGGTCGAGTTCCAGAAATTGATCGGCAGTTTCAAGGCCCTGATAGATTCCGGCAAGCTGCAAATCCGCATGGTAGATGGCCGGATGGTGGTTGTGCTGGCATCCGATGTGCTATTTCCATCCGGTTCGGCCGCTTTGTCGGCTGAGGGGCAATCGGCTGTGGCGGAGGTAGCGGCCATCATGGCCCGCATGCCTGACAAACGCTTCCAGGTCGAAGGCCATACCGACAATGTGCCCATCACATCGCGCACCCTGCTCTACCGTTTCCCCAGCAATTGGCAGTTAGCATCCGAGCGGGCGATCACAGTCCTGAAAGTGATGATTGAAGGCGGTGTCAAGGCGGACCATATCAGCGCGGCCAGTTTTGGCGAGAATAAACCCGTGCGCGATAATGCCAGCGAGGATGGTCGCCGCGCCAACCGCCGGATTGAAATTGTGATCGTGCCGGACCTTTCCAGCCTGCCCGGTTTCGAGGAGCTGAAAAAAATCGAAGCGGGCGGCTAAAGAACGATTTAGCGCACCAGGCGGGTGATCGCCAAATCGCCGTTTTCTAAAGCAGTCGACCAGCAGATTCAAAAGCCGGCAGTTCCGGATCCAATATACAATGGCCCGGTCTGGATAACAGGACAGGCTGGCAACCTGCCCGGATGGACCAAACTACCGCTGAGCGCTGCAAGCAGTCGTCAACGGCAGTTCAATGAGATCAATCTACTGACTATCCAGAGCGGCCTTGGCTGCGGCCAACCGGGCAACAGGCACCCGGAAGGGGGAACAGCTGACATAGTCCAGTTTCAGTTTGTGGCAAAAATAAATGCTGTGTGGGTCGCCGCCCTGCTCGCCGCAAATACCGATCTCCAGACCCGGACGGGTGCTGCGTCCCCTTTCCACCGCCATTTGCATTAATTGGCCCACGCCATGCTCGTCAATCGAGGCAAAGGGATTGGCCGGATAAATGCCGTTATTGATGTAATGCGGCAGAAATTTGCCGGAGTCATCCCGCGATAGACCGTAGGTCGTCTGGGTCAGGTCATTGGTGCCAAAACTGAAAAACTCGGCCGTCTTGGCGACCGCATCGGCGGTGATACAAGCGCGCGGGATTTCAATCATGGTACCGACCAGATACTCCACCTCACTACAGCCCTCATTCTTGAAAACTCGTTCCGCCACCTCATCAACGATCGCTTTTTGATGGTTTAACTCGTAGACATGCGAAACCAGCGGAATCATCACATGCAAGACGACTTGCTTGCCTTCCTTCTGCACGATACAAGCCGCCTCCATCATGGCCTGGATTTGCATTTCAATGATTTCCGGGAACATAATGCCCAGACGGCAACCGCGCATACCCAGCATGGGATTAAACTCCTTGTATTCATCAATTTGATGCTGCACTGCTGTGGTAGTCAAACCAAGCTCTATCACAATGCCCTCAATTTCGGCGGCATCGTGCGGCAAAAATTCATGCAGCGGAGGATCGATGCAACGAATCGTGACGGCCTTACCATCCATGGCCCGAAAAATTCCGGCGAAATCATCGCGTTGCATCGCCAGTAATTTTGCCAGGGGTTCGCGGCGTTTTTTTGCATCGGGAGCCAGAATCATACTGCGCACCACCTGTATGCGATCCTCGCCAAAAAACATATGCTCGGTGCGACAGAGTCCCACGCCCTCGGCTCCAAAAGCAATCGCTTGCTCGCACTGCTCCGGCAGGTCCGCATTGGTGTAGACCCGCAGATCCCGAAAACGATCGGCCCATTGCATAATATGATCATACAACTCTAGCGACTTGCTGCCCTGGACATCTTCGCCATGCAGGTATTTACGGATCACGCTGGACGGCTTGGTGTTGATCAGGCCTTGCAACACCTCGCCGGTGAATCCATCGATCGAGATTTCATCGCCCTCGGACAGGGTGATGGAGCCGATCCGAATCTGCTTCGCGCTGTAATCTACTTCAATCTCCTCGCAACCGACGACGCACACCTTGCCCATCTGACGCGCAATCAGGGCAGCGTGCGAGGTCATTCCGCCGCGCGCCGTCAGAATACCCACGGCGCTTTTCATTCCCCGGATATCATCCGGTGAAGTTTCTAGACGGGTCAGTATAGCTGTGTGACCCTGTGCAACGTAAGCTTCAACAGCTTCCGTTGACAGGGCGATCTTGCCTGCCGCCGCCCCGGGTCCCGCCGGCAATCCCGCTGTCAGTCGGCGTCCGTCAGCTACTGCCTGGTCCTTGTTGGACTCATCGAAGGTCGGCTGCAGCAGCTGGTTTAAAGTATCCGGATCCAGGCGCCGGATGGCGTCCTTTTCATTGATCAAGCCCTCGGTAACCTGCTCAATGGCAATCCGCAGCGCGGCCCGGCCCGTGCGTTTGCCAGACCGCGTTTGCAACATCCACAACTTGCCTTGCTCTATGGTAAACTCCACATCCTGCATGTCCTTGTAATGATTCTCCAGGATGGCCGCGATGCGTTCCAGTTCGGCGAAATTCTCAGGCATCTCATCCTTGAGATGGGCAATGGGATGGGGAGTACGCACACCGGCGACCACATCTTCACCCTGTGCATTCATCAAATACTCGCCATACAACGCGTTTTCGCCAGAGGCCGGATTGCGCGTGAAAGCGACGCCGGTGCCGCTCCGATCGGCCATATTGCCGTAGACCATGGCCATCACATTGACCGCTGTGCCCCATTCTTCCGGGATTTGATACATGCGACGATACTCTTTGGCGCGGTCATTCATCCAGGAGCGGAAAACCGCTCCAACGGCACCCCAGAGCTGTTCCTCCGGCGATTCCGGGAAGGATTTCCCCGATTTGCGCTTGACCAGGTCTTTAAATTCGCTGACCACCTGTTTCAGCTCGCTGGCAGTCAGCTCAAAATCCGTTTTACGACCATTTGTTGTCTTGACTTTTTCCAGGATTTCCTCAAAGGGATCCAGATCGCCGGTTTTGAGGCCTAATACCACATCACTGTACATATGAATAAAGCGGCGATAGGAGTCCCAGGCAAAACGCTCATCACCCGTCATGGCAGCTAAACCCTGAACAGTAGTATCATTCAAGCCCAGATTCAGGATGGTATCCATCATGCCCGGCATGGAAGTGCGGGCGCCGGATCGAACCGAGACCAAAAGCGGGTTTTGAGAATCGCCAAAAATTTTGTTGGTGATGATTTCAACATGCTTCATGGCTGACTGCACCTGCTCGCGCAGATTAAAGGGGTAAGTCCATTCATTTTGGTAAAAATGAACGCAAACTTCCGTAGCGATCACAAAGCCTGGGGGGACCGGTAAACCCAGCCGGTTCATTTCACACAAATTGGCCCCTTTGCCGCCCAGCGTATTGCGCATATCAGCGTCGCCTTCGGCCTTACCGTCCCCGAAGGAGTAAACATATTTTTTAATCTCTGCCATTCTTAACCTGCCTGTTTTTACTTCGATCGCGCCGCAGATACCGTGTATCGTCCCAATTTACGTTCCTTCCTCTGGCGTACGACAGCGTGTCCGATCGCATTTGATAATGCAGCCGATTGCGGGATGCTATCCCGACTTTTAGTCAAGACTCCAATCTACACATATAACCGGAATCTTTCCAATCGTACCGCAGTTGCTGGATCGATTTGCCAAAAAAGATATAACTACTGTGGTATCTGCTTTTTGGTGCAATTGGAAACTGCTCTGTCCCGGACGTCTAACATTTTTTGACCCGCTTTCCTGGATTTGTAAAATAAGCTGTTTGTCCAGGCTTTGGCTGTCGCCCATCCGGATTCATTTGCCAAACAGCAGAAAGATGCTTGCTATAGCATTTTTTTTCATTACTTTATCCCCATCGGCAACCAGATCGGGGCCGGCTGCCCGGCAACCGATGGTCCGACGGAGCCGCGCTGCGGATAATGAGGAAATAGTATGGAAATGAATATTGGAATCAATAGCGAAGATCGCAAAAAAATCGTCGGTGGACTCAACCACTTCCTGGCTGACACCTATACCCTGTATCTAAAAACTCACGGCTATCACTGGAATGTGACCGGCCCGATGTTTGATACCCTGCATACCATGTTCATGACCCAGTACACCGAGCTCTGGAATGCGATTGATGAGATCGCCGAGCGCATTCGGGCTCTGGGTGAATACGCGCCGGCTGGTTACGCCGAATTTGCCAAACTGACCTCCATTGCGGAAGACAAGGGTGTGCCCAAAGCCAAAGAAATGCTGCGCAACCTGGTAGAAGCCAATGAAACGGTGATACGCACGGCCCGCGAGACCTTTCCGGCAGCAGAGACCGCCGGCGACCAGGTAACCATGGACCTGCTAACCCAGCGCCTGCAAATTCATGAAAAAACAACCTGGATGATGCGCAGCTTGCTCGCGGAGTAAGGTTCGGCGGTTTCGGTATGGCAATTTCCGGAACTGCGCTAATCGGAACGCTGATCGCCGGTTTTGCGACCGGTTTGGGGGCGCTACCCGTCTATTTACAGCGAGAGTTTTCCAGGGCGACTCTTGATATCGGTATGGGTTTCAGCGCTGGCGTTATGCTGGTCGCCTCTTTTGTAGCCTTGATACTGCCCGGATTTGAGGAAGCTCGCCTGATTTTTTCCGGTTGGGCAGCACCGTTGACAGTGCTGGCCGGGTTGGTGGCCGGTTACCTGGGCATTATCGGGTTCCATGAGCTTTGGCCGCATGAGCATGTACGCAAAGAGAGCGATATGCAGCATGACCGCCGGCTGAGTCGCGTAGCACTGATTGTGATGGCGATCGCGCTGCATAACGTGCCTGAGGGCCTGGCAGTCGGAGTCGGCTTCGGCGGCGGCAATGATGACAGCGGTCTCCTGTTGGCGCTAGCAATCGCCGTGCAAAATATGCCCGAAGGTCTGGTTGTTGCGATCGGACTAGTTAGCGAAGGCTCCAGTAGAAATCGCGCCTTTTGGATGGCTCTGTTATCCGGATTGGTGGAGCCGGTAGCGGCCGTGATCGGTTTTACCGCTACCGCTGTTACGCAGGCTGTTTTGCCCATCGCGCTTGGTTTTGCCGGCGGTGCCATGTTGTTTGTGATTTGCCAGGAAATGCTACCGGAGTTATTTCAGCAAGGTCATGAAAAGGAAGCCACCCTGGGAGTGATTTTGGGAGTCAGCGTCATGCTGGCCATGCATGCCTACTTATAGGGTCCTGCTCGCAGTCAATACCGTAAAGTACCGGCAACCAAATATGATCCCGGACAGGCATAATATTGTCAGCCGCAGCGAGCCGGAGCAGATTTTCCTTGCATTATGGGTCGCATCCAGTTCTTGTATTGCTTATTCTCTGCCCATTGGTGCACAAGATTGAATTGAATTGGCACAAGCAGGACAGCCAGAGTGGTCATACGGTAAAAAATCGTGACCACACAGCCTGGACTGCAAAAAAACAGGGCGGGCTTTTAGAGGATTTGGAATTGCAAATATGCGTTTTTTACGCCTTCGCAAGGTGATTATTGATGAACAAAACCAGAGTTACTGTTATTATTCTTTTTATCATTTCGGGGCTGATCGTGGCCATCGGGATTGTTGGCGGGGGACCAACTGTCAAAATCCCGGCCGATACCAAACCGGGGGCCGAGTACAGCCAGCCGAATGAAGCCGAAATTACGGCCCAAACTAAAGAAATGTTGCTGTCGGTTCTCAAGGAAAAGTATCCTGCCGGGACATCTGCCCGCCGGGATGCCCATCCACTGGCGCATGGTTGCGTGCGAGCCAGCTTTCAGGTTCTGCCCGATCTACCGGCAAACCTGGCCAAAGGCGTCTTTTACAAAGAGCGTAGTTATCCAGTCTGGATGCGCTTGTCGAATGGCAGCGCCGATCCCAAAAAAGATGCCGATGGCGACGTGCGCGGTATGGCGCTGAAGCTCATGGGAGTGCCCGGTCCCAAGTTGCTGCCAGACGAAATCTACACCCAGGATTTTCTCTTGATTAACTATCCGGTGATGCCGGCCGGGAGTCCGGATGAATACCTGGCTTTGTTTGATGCGGCGATCCACAAACGACCCATGTCCTATTTTTTTGGTGGCATGCCCTGGAACTGGAAACTGGGCGCTTTTCAAAAAGTGCTGGAATTGCGCGGCCAAAAAGTGGCCGACTTGCTCGACATTGATTACTTTAGCACAACTCCGTATCGGCTGGGTGAACAGGCAGTCAAATACAAGCTAAGCCCCTGCCAAAAGAAAGGCGAGTACCAGATACCGGCTGATCCCACTGATCGCTTCTTGCGCGATAATCTACAAGACCGCCTTTCAAAAGAAAGCGTTTGCATGGATTTTTATGTCCAATTACAAAAGGATCCCATTGCCATGCCTGTCGAAGATGCAGCGGTACGCTGGGATGAAAAGGTCTCGGTGCCGATTAAAGTGGCCCGCATTGAGATTCCCCAACAGGAATTCAATTCCGAAAAGCAAAATCAATTTTGTGAGCAGCTGAGCTACACCCCCTGGCATTCACTTAAAGAGCATCAGCCGCTGGGGGGCATCAATCGGGTGCGCAAGGCGGTCTATAGCGCCATTGCAGCGCATCGCTTTGAGCAAAACGGGGTTACGCCCGCGGAACCCTTCGGTTCGGAACGATTTTAGGCTATAAACTGGCGGCATGCAGGTGTGGCATTCAGGTCAATAGCACCCGCTTGCTCACCGGGAGCCAGGTACGCTATTTGATGGCTGCTCAGTGCTGGCAAGGCAAGATTCGGAAGGATGACCAAAAAGGGCCATCAGCCCTGTTCGGCGCCAGAATGCATCGGAACGATTCAAGTTCAGATCCAGAATTCCGACATTGTACCGGGGAACTGGATGCATTTTACAAAAAGCAAACAGAATCGGCAGGCCAATCTCAATGGCCGGGACCACACGAGTGGAAGTTGCGGGGATCCAGCACCCTGGCCGCAGCTCCAGTGCGCCTGGCGCTGGCTGGCTGCCCGCAGAAACGCCGATTGGTTTGCTCACCGATTTAGACTGGTCATATGGGCCCTGGCTGCAGTCACACTCCTGGCAGGCCTGGGATACCTGGAATGGCATCCGATTGGAACATCACTCAGGGCCGAAACGGGCAAAACAGCCAAAAGTCCGGTTCTATTCATCCTGGATGCGTCTGGTTCCATGACCGAGCTATTCAGCGGGGTGCCACGCATGGTTGCGGCCAGAGTGATGCTTTTTGAACAACTGGAAAAACTGGACGCAGATGTGCCGGTGGGTCTGGTGGCCTACGGCAATCGGATTGCCGGTTGCCGATCAGCACGCATCTATGGATCCATACGCACACAAAACCGGCGCGATCTGGCCGAGCAGGTGAAGCAAATGCACCCTGCCGGGGCCACACCCATAGCGAACACCTTGAAACTGATTGGCACGAATTTGCTGCCCTATTACCCCGGCACAACCGTCGTCCTGATTTCGGACGGCGCGGAAAGTTGCGGTGGGGATCCCGTTCGCGAGGCCCAGAAGCTGATGCAGCGCGGCTATAAAGTCAAGTTGAATGTCATCGGACTGGATGTCGATCGCATCACAGCCATGCAGCTGGGCGCTATTGCGCGCACCGGTCAGGGCCAGTACTTCGATGTCAAGAATCAGACTGATTTTGCCAATGCCGTGGCCTTGAGTTCAAGTTCGCAGAGCGCCACGGTGACAAATGAGCCGACGATCACCACCGATCAAAAACCAGCGCCAACCAATAGTGATGTGCTGTTAAAAATCAGCAAGGTCTATCCCATGCAGGATGAAAATGGACAAATGGTATGGCATGTGACCCATGCCTTTGAGAGCAGCCAGGCGAGCAACTATGTGGTCGTGGTCAAGGCTCTACGTCAACCGGTGAATCCGGGTCCTGGCGGACGCATCCCGGGCGACAAACGCTTGCTTGCCAGTCAAAGTAGTCTTTATTTTCAAAGCGACTCCGGGGCCGGCAAACATGTCTTTGCCATGGCTCCGATTAAAGAAGCCCTGTCGGCTGGCAGTCCGCTCTATTTACAGGCCGAGCTTTGGAACACCAGTGATGTGCCGAACCTGATTTATATCTCGGAAGCGGTTTTGGTGAAGCCCTGACCGGGCCATTGCTACCCGTCAAAATAGCTGCGCCACACCGGCACCGACCCAGGCGGC
>JAGRNA010000072.1 GCA_020441005.1 Leptospiraceae bacterium | reverse complement strand
TTTTTACCAGGTCAAAGAGCGCAATCTGTATCAACACGTTAAAGTGAAGCTGATTGGTCGTTTTGGCAGAACAATCTATCCTGCGATCATTCGATTACAATCTATGCGGATGAATCAAAGCATTGAATCAGAGATGACTTTGACATTCAATTCGATCAATCTAACCGCTCAGTGTCCCCTGAGCGCTTTTCCGACGCACTCAGCCAGCCAATAAGAACCCAGAAAAGGACGACAACTTCGTCATCCTGAAAAAAACACTGGAATAGACCGCTCAAAAAAAAGGCCGGCAATACCAACCAGCCGAGATGGCTTCGACGGGCACTGAGCCGGATCCGTCCCGGACCCTCACAGATCAGTCTGCCACAGCTGCGCCAGGTATATTGAAAGAGGAGCGCTGCAAGAGACAAGTAAAACGCAGCGGCCAGAATTCCGCCCGTGGCCAAAATATGCAGGACATCATTGTGCGCATGACCCAAAGGAGCATTCTGCAATTGATACAGCAATTCCGGATGTAATTGGAGGAAATTATTCTTCCATATAGAACTGTAATAGGCAAAACTGCCGGGTCCACTGCCAAAGAACTGATTCTCCTGAAATCGATCCCAGGCGCTATGCCATACAATCGGACGCGCATAATCAGTATTATAGGCAGAGACGATTTGCCAACCCTGGAATCCTTGCCTGACGATGATGGAAATGAATATGCCACCCACAATCAGCACGACAAAGAGAAGGACCGTGATAGCCGCCCGGCGTCTGTTCGTCATCGAGTCGCTCCTGTCAGTTCGTCTCGCATGGTAGATAAATACTGCTTGCAGGCCAATCTGAATTATAACGATTACTATCATGGCCAAGGCGCCGAACTGAATGGACCTGGCTTGCGTTGCGTACAATAAAAAAATTATACCAGATGCGAATACAGTCTGAATTACCGGATAGCGGGTTTGTTTCCCGGGCAAGGCACTATTTATAACGGGCAGAATTGCTCCGGACAATAATAGTAAACCCGCAAAACTGAGATGCGTGTTCATCAATCCGAGAGGTCTGAATAATTGCAGTCCCTGAATCATGATCAGCGGGTGCTGCGGTCGATTTTGTGCGCTGGCAATTGTACCATAACCACTAATCAGACGCGCCAGGCGAAACTCAAAAAAAAGCGCCACAAAACCACTTAGAACAAGCAGGATGAGCAAAACAACCAATGCGGTGGAATAAAACTGCAGGCGACGATTACTTTTTTGGACCCTGAAAAAAATCAACAGGCCAAACAATAGCAGTGGCAGATCTGTCATTTCATTCGGGTAACGCAGAATCTTGAGATACGTGGGGACATAGATTGCATTGATCAAAAAACTGATGATCAGGGCGCCAAAATACAGTAAGGCCAATCCAAAAACCAGCGGCAACCGCTGAAAACTGGTCCGAATTCCTTGCAAAGCGACAGCTGGTTTAAAACAACCGAAGGTAAAATGCATACCTCCACGCAGACGTTCAATCAATAGACTGATAAATGCGAGGGCGATGCATATGTGAGTAAAACTGACCGACAGGGCAATACAAATGATAGCTAAAGCGCTCCAGCGATCCAGCCATCGGATTTCCCTGGAATCACTCACAATTACTCTTGGTCATCATCAATGCGTACAGTTATTTCCTGGACCAAAGTACTCTGGAGCTGCTCCAGTAATTGTGCTAAAGAATGATTCAAGGTTTCCGTAATAATCGGGTTATAATCTGTGTGCAGTCTGGCCAAAGACCAATCCCGATGATAGGGCAGTGCGCTCTGCGAATGAGTCAGCTTTTTCGTGTAAATTAATCCGATTTGGGCATGATACAGATTAAATTGCAGATAACTGTTGGTTTCCATCGGCAGAAACATTATTTTGCTGATACTGTGATCACACAAAATTGTAATGTAATAATCGGCTTCCAGTCGGCTTTTCGTACGCAGCATTAACTCTTCTTCTTTGGCGCTGGCAATTATGGGCAGCTGTAAAGAATTCAGGTAAAACTTTTCCTGTAAAGGAAAAAAGCCGTCCTTTACCAGGGCGTGTTCCTGTATTTGTTTACTTGTAATAATATTTGCCGACCACTGTTTCTGCAGCATTTCCGTCAGATTTTGATGCACTTTTACATAATCCACATCGTCATGATAGGCCGTCCAGTCGAAACCCTGGCTATTGGACACAGCGACCCTGCGCATGAGCATGCTAAAAATGGCAATCCGGGCGCCTTGTTTCATGACCGGGCCCTGAGCGGTTTTATGCAGGCTACCGGTATAGACCGGCACCGGTGAACACTGTCCTGTTGCGATCGAAACAAGTGTGCTGAGAACAATCGTCAGCAATGATCTTTTGCCTGCCATCAAGGTGCTGGACCTAGCTACATCCGGTTGTTGATCCGCACGTATTGCACTTTAAACAGGAACCGTTACGCACCAGTGTGAACTGTCCACACTCCGTGCAAGCATCACCTTCATAGCCTTGCAAACGCGCTATCTCCGCCGAATTACGGCTCAGGATCGCTGTACTTGCCCCGCTGGCACTGGACATACCGGCGGCTGGTGGGGCCGACGGGCTTTCTGTATGAGTATCTTCATCTGTTCCATTAGCGTTTCTGCTCTCCGGCATCCAGCTGAGGTGATCTTTGGCGAAATCTGATTCCGTAGACATTGCTGGCGAGGCCGCGCTTTCAGAATCTGATCCACCTCCGGCCAAACCGGGGATGTAACTGCGACCGGCGTCTCGAACGCTATCCGCTCGCAGGTCTTCGGGCTGAACCTGGGCAAGATCATAGCGTCCCAGATAGGTGATGGCCAATTCTCGAAAGACATAGTCAATTATCGATGTTGACATCTTGATATGCGGATTACCCATTACCATGCCGTTCGGTTCAAAGCGCGTAAAACAAAAAGCATCCACAAATTCGTCGAGGGGCACTCCATATTGCAGACCCAGCGATACGGCAATTGCAAATGAGTTCATTAAAGAACGAAATGCGGCGCCTTCCTTATGCATATCCAAAAAGATCTCGCCCAAATCGCCATTATCGTAATCACCCGTGCGCAAGTATATCTTGTGACCGCCCACACTGGCTTTTTGGGTATAACCGGCCCGACGATCGGGCAAGCGCTTTCTTTGAGCCACGTAGCGATACACTACCTTTTCAGCGCTGCTTTGTGGCGCCTGGTTTTCAGTAGCAGATACGCTTTCAGTGGCATCAGTACCTGAATCGGAATCAATTTGAATGTTCAAGGGCTGCGACAATTTGGATCCGTCCCGATACAATGCTACTGCCTTAAGCATTAGTTTATAGGACATTTCATAGGCCTGACGCACTTCGTCCAGACTTGCTTCGGCCGGCAAATTAATTGTTTTCGAGATTGCACCAGACAGGAAGGGCTGCGCGGCCGCCATCATTTTGACATGGCCGGTCCATTTCAGGAAACGTTTGCCGTAGCGGCCACACTTGTTAGCGCAATCAAAAATGGGATAATGCCCGACATCCAGATGCGGCGCGCCCTCGATTGTCATGGTGCCGCAAACATAGTCATTCGCTGTCCTGATTTGCTCGGCTGTAAAGCCCAGACTTTCCAGCAAATTAAAATCCACCTGGTCCACTTGATTGCCCAGGCCGAGTGTGTTGCGTAAAAAGTCTTCGCCCAGAGTATACTTGTTTAGAACAAAATTAATGTCAAATGCGCCCTTTAATTGCGCTTCAACGGTTGATATGGCCTCATCGGTGAATCCCAGATCACGCAAACTGGCATGATTGATCACCGGCGCATTTTTCAAGCTGCCATGCCCGACACTGTAGGCAATGATCTCCTGTATTTCACCGGTTGTATAACCCAATTTTTCGAGTGCCGGGGGCACACTTTGATTGATAATCTTGAAATATCCACCTCCGGCCAGTTTCTTGTATTTCACAAGGGCAAAATCCGGTTCAATACCGGTTGTGTCACAATCCATCACCAGACCGATTGTACCGGTAGGCGCCAAAACTGTCAACTGGGCGTTGCGCAAACCATGCTTGTGAGCCAGGGTGGTCGCCCGATCAGCCTCCTGGCGAGCGGCTTTTAGTAATTCCGGGGGACAGAAATCGGGGTCGATACCCATGGGCGTAATGGATAAACCCTGGTATTCGGTAGCCGGTGCATTCCAGGCCGCCAGGCGGTGATTCGCCAGGACGCGCTCCACATCAGCCTTGTTTTTTTCATAACCGGGGAAGCTGCCCAGCTTGGCCGCCATTTCCGCGCTGGTAGCGCAGGAAGTCATGTGCATGATCGCCGTAATGGCTCCACAAATGGCACGACCTTTTTCTGAATCATACGGAATACCGGATTGCATCAGCAAGGACCCCAGGTTCGCATAACCTAGACCGAGTGTGCGAAAGCGCCAGGATAACTCGGCAATTTCCCGGGATGGGAACTGGGCCATCAGTACCGAAATTTCCAGCACGATGGTCAACAAACGGGCGGTATGGCGAAAGGCCAAATCATCGAATTGATCGCTTTGTTTGTCCAAAAAGCGGATTAAATTCATAGAAGCCAGATTGCAGGCCGTGTCATCCAGAAACATATATTCCGAGCACGGGTTCGAAGCATTGATGCGACCATCCCTGGGACAAGTATGCCAGTCATTAATGGTAGTATCAAATTGGAGACCGGGATCAGCACTTGACCAGGCAGCGTAACAAATATCCCGCCAAAGCTCCGAGGCAGGCAATGATTTGACCGGTTTGGGTGTTCGATTTTCTTTTTGGGCGCGCTTTTTCTCCGAGCGCTGATATAAATGCCAGTCCTGATTTTGTTCCAGCGATTCCATGAAGCTGGCAGGTATGCGCACAGAATTGTTCGAATTCTGACCGGAAACTGTGTTATATGCCTCTGATTGCCAATCGGTTGTCAACTCTTCAAAGAGCAGACTAGTATATCCCTGGGCAGCCAAATCAATGGCTCTTTTGATGTAACTGTCGGGAATAAAGACCGCCTGAGCCGCCTTGACCGCCTCTTGTAAGGCAGGATTCTTGTTAATATTAAATTGCTGTTTTGGTTCCAGGGCCTGGTCCTGGTGAGCCGCTTTTAGAATTCGGTTGAGGTGCAGGTTGGCCAAACGAGAACCGCTGACCAGCGATACAACTTTTTGTTCTTCATTCACTTTCCAGTTTATGAAACTTTCAACGTCCGGGTGATCCAGATCCAGGCAAACCATTTTTGCTGCCCGTCTGGTTGTACCCCCGGATTTAATCGCCCCTGCCGCTCGATCGCCGATCTTCAGAAAACTCATCAATCCCGAGCTTTGGCCACCGCCTGAAAGGCGCTCACCCTCGGCTCGAATATTGGAAAAATTAGTGCCGGTACCGGATCCATATTTAAAGAGCCGCGCCTCCCGCACCCACAAATCCATAATTCCGCCTTCATTCACCAGATCGTCAGCTATCGACTGGATAAAACACGCATGCGGCTGGGGGTGTTCATACGCAGAACCTGATTTTACCAGTTCATTGCTTTGATAGTCCACATAGTAATGACCCTGGCCAGGGCCATCAATACCATAGGCCCAGTGTAATCCGGTGTTAAACCACTGCGGAGAGTTTGGTGCGGCGATCTGGCGCGCCAGAATTACCAGAATTTCCTGGTAAAAATTCAGGGCGTCGACCTCGGAACGAAAATAATTGCCCTTCCAGCCCCAATACGTCCAGCAACCAGCCAGACGATGAAATACCTGTTTCGCCGAAGTCTCTCCACTGTAGTGATTTTCCGGGTCCAGATCAGCCATGGCGTCCTCGTCGGGAACATGGCGATACAGCCATTCCGGCACTCCATCTTCGGGGACAGCCTTCAAACGACTGGGGACTCCGGCTTTGCGGAAGTATTTTTGGGCCAGGATATCGACTGCGACCTGAGACCAGTCCGCCGGGGCTTCCACGGCCTTGTTTTCAAAGACTACGCTGCCATCCGGGTTTACGATACGGCTACTGCGAGTATCCCACTCCAGGGATGACCAGACCCCTTCCGCCCCGTTTTCAGCCATTTTTTTTGTATAAAAGCGTTCGATGCGCATTCTGTTCCTCTTATGTTAAAACCTGTCAATTGTCTGGGCGGCTATATCCCGTACCGCTTTGCGTTCCTGAATTATGTCTCTTGAAGGTCACGTAAAGAAGCTGCCAGGGCAGCTTGCAGTCAATGGATTTTTATAGAATTTTCCTCCCTGGGCAGAATTTCTTTTCAGGGTCGGCGACCCGATTGGTCGCTGTCTGGAGCCGGTCGCCAATTGCCAAATAATCAGCAAGAAGTCGTCCCAAAACCATCCCTGGTATTGGGGACAGCCTCCAGGCCTTTTACAAGGTGAATTTGAGCCCGCCCTTCTGTTGCAGGCCAGGGGCCCCGAGCCACTGGATGCAGTAAACTCTCACAAGAGTTGTTCGCCGCGAATCAGATCAGCATAGGTTTCCCGCCGGCGTGCCAGATGCAGATCGCCTTCGGGCGTAATCAAGAGCTCGGCAGCCCGCATACGACTGTTATAGTTTGATGCCATCACAAAACCATAGGCTCCGGTCGAGTGAATCGCCACCAGATCACCCGCTTGCAAGTTCGGCAAAGGACGTTGGCGGGCAATAAAATCACCACTTTCACAAACCGGACCCACCAGATCGGCCTTGTTCCAACTGGCCGGGTCGCCGTGTTCTGTTACTGGATAAACAGCATGATACCCCTGGTAGAGGGCAGGCCGAATTAAATCATTCATGGCTGCATCGCAGATGATAAAGCGTCGATCGCCATTTTCCTTGGTATACAGTACTCGGCTGACAAGCAGACCGGCGTTACCAACCAGATGACGACCGGGTTCAAACGCCAACTGTTTGCCCGGAATACCCAGGATTTGATCCATTAGTTTCATGTAATCAGCCGGAGCGGGCGGCTCTTCCGCATTATACTGAATTCCAAGCCCACCGCCACAATCAATCCATTCTAGCTCGAGTCGGCATTCGGATTCAATTTGGGGAATCAGTTCACGAACCTTTTGAGCCGCGGCCGCGAAGCCATCCAGGCTTGTTAGTTGGGAGCCGATATGAAAGCCGATTCCGCTGATACGTACGTGTTCCAGGCGGTTTGCCATTTGAAAAACTGCCAAAGCCTGGTCATGGTGAATGCCGAATTTATTCTCGGTGAGCCCCGTACTGATGTAGGGATGTGTGGCCGCATCCACATCCGGATTGACCCGCATACTGATCGCAGCCAGTACGCCGGCCCGTCTTGCGCACTCATTGATTTGTTCCAGCTCTTGACGCGATTCAACGCTAAATAACAGAATGCCGGCTTCCAGGGCCAAAGCAATTTCGGCAGCCGTTTTGCCAACACCGGAATAAACGATTCGATTGGCGGGAATACCGGCTTGCAAGCAACGCAATAATTCTCCGCCGCTGACAATGTCAGCACCCAGACCCTGGCGGGCCATAATCTGCAAAATTGCCAGATTCGAATTCGCCTTGACTGCGTAACAAATATGATGCCGATCAGGATCAGACGCCGCCTGCCAGGCTTCAATATTGGACAGTATGGATTGACTATTGTAAATATAAAATGGAGTTTCCTGCAATGCGGCGATCTGTTGCAGGGATTGGCCCCCAAAATGCAGGTTTTGTTCTTTATACTCTAATCCCGAATGCACTGGTTTTATCGCTCGAAACAGTAATACAGGCTAATCCTTACGGTCAAAAATACCGAAAGAATCCATATGGCAAGCTACGTGCAAGGAATCCTGAAAAAAAACGGCCACCGGGCCCTGATCGTGATTTGCCTGGCCTGCGCCTGCCTGTCCGCAGGTGCTATCTTTGCCGAAAGCAATACAGAACCAAAGCGTTTGCCTGAACATTTTTTCTTTGGTGATAACAAGCCGACTGATTCCGATGAAAGTCAGGTATACGACGAGGCTTTCCCGAACGCAAACGACCAAAGTCAGAGCTCGGGGATCAGCGAAGAAAATCGAAACTCTCAGGATCAATGGGTTGATGAGGACATTTCACCCCTGTTTCCGGAGCTAGAAATCCTGGACGAACTCGGCACTCGCAAAAGCTTGCAGCGCACTGGCAAAGCCAAACACTTTTTTCATCAGGCCAGGCAGCGTATGCTGCAGGCGAATAGTGATGCGGCCAACTCTCGTACAAATCATCATCAAGCGAATACCCGCTATGACTGGGAGAAAATCGACCAGGCCGCAGACCTGAAAAGGCTGGAAAGGCGGATCCTGGCCCAAGGACGAATTGAATCGGTCTCGTACTTAATACAGGCCATTCGCGAGCTGGACCAGGTCAAAAATCCGGCCGTCCTCAAGTCCGACACCTATCTGGACTTGAAATCAGCTGTTTATCGGGAATATGTAAAACTGCAATTTCAAAATCGCAACCTGAATCATTGTATCGATGTTTTGCAGCGCTATGTAAAACTACGACCGGCTCACCAGCAAGAGCCCGAAGTCCATCGTTTATTGGCGGCCTGCTATCGCAGCGAGGAACTACAATCTGATCGTTCGCGCAATAACAAGGCCCGCATCATGTTCAAGAAATTAAAAAACACTCACTTGCTGGAGTATGCCCTGCTAGCCTACGGCAAGGATTCGCATCAGTATAAATTCATCCGTGAAAAAGTGGATCGCGATATGATCGAGGTAGTCGGGAGCTACGAATAACTGAATCAGGGTTTACGACCCAAAAGCAGATTCAGTCCCTGCTCAACCAGATCGGTCGAGTTTTTGGCCATTAAATTAGCCGTTCTTTGCACAACATCACCGCTCAGACTTTCGGCAAGGGCCTCCTTGAAGCCTTCACTAACCTCGCGCCGGAACTCGGGCAACAGAGCGGTAGCCGATTCCATCACACCGCTCTGCATACGTTCTTTGACCAGATCGCCAACCTCATCAATGGTTTCATCGAGACTTTTTTTCAAAAAGAAGCGATAGGTTACAAATCCGAGTAAAAGAGTAAAAACGCTGGAACACAAGGATGTGATTAATATCAATAAAATCAGATTAGTGAAGTTGATAACCATGTCGAATTCAGATGGCAGCCAATAAATCCGTCAATACATTTTGACGCGTATTATTGTTTTGCTCTACAGTTTCATCTGCTATCCACTCCAGACAATCCTGGGGCAGTTCGTCCCAAAACCGTGAGGCTTCTACAATTTGGTGCTCACCGAACTTGCGGCGACTGGCCGCCCGGCTCAAGTATAAAAGCTGCTTGGCCCGGGTAATCCCGACATAAAACAGGCGCCGTTCCTCCGCCAGGGCAAGGTCACCGTTTTCTTCCAGGGTACGCGGGGCAGGGAACAATCCTTCCTCGATTCCACTTAAAAAGACGACCGGATACTCCAGTCCTTTGGACAGATGCAATGTCAACAGTTGCACCCGACCCCGGGGGTGCTCTTCATCGTTGTCCTGGGCCTGCATGCTTAAACGCGCTAAAAAATCAAATAGATCCGGAGGCTCGTTTTCTTCCCAGTTGTCTTCCAGATAGGCAAGCATGTTGACCAACTCTCCTAAATTGAGCATGCGCGCTTTGGCGGTATTCTCGTTGTCGCCGTCACGTTGAAATTCCAGGTCAAATTTCAAATCCGAGATCATTTGAGCCAAAACCACAGACAAGCGATTCGCGCGACTAAATCGTTTGCGGTACTCATTGATAAACTCTGAAAACTCATAGATCGCGCTAATGCTTTCCTTTCGTAAACCAGGAATCAATCCGGGCTCATGCACAATCAGCTCCATGATGCTGAACAGGTCTGGTCTGGATTCGCTTTCCTGGGCCAGGAGGTAATCCATGATTTTTTGCAAACTACCCTGGCCGATGCCCCGTCGCGGGCGGTTAATAATGCGGCTCAGGGCCAACTCGTCGTGCGGATTGGCAATCACCCGCAGATACGCAATCATATCGCGCACCTCACGGCGATCAAAGAAGCGATAGCCACCAACAACATGATGCGGGATATTGCGATTCCGGAGCTCCTGTTCAAATACGCGCGATTGAAAATTGGTGCGAAACAGAATAGCGATGTCGCCCGGTTCCAGGCGACGACCGTTTATCAAGGAACGGATTTGTTCCGCGATTAAAGCCGCTTCGCGCACCTCATCTGCGGCTGCGATGGCCTTGATCTTGTCACCGATGCCGCTCACCGAGCGCAAGGTCTTGGCCATCCGCTGGCTATTGTGCGCTATGACCTGATTGGCGGCCTTGAGGATTGTCGCTGTCGATCTGTAATTTGTTTCCAGTCGAACGACCTGGGCATTTGGATAGTCTTTTTCGAAACCCAAAATAATGTTTATATCGGCGCCTCGCCAGGTGTAGATCGACTGGTCGTCATCACCCACAACGCAAAGATTATTGCGCGGGCAAACCATTTGATTCAAAAAATCATATTGGCTATGATTTGTATCCTGGTATTCATCGATCATGAAAAAACGCCAGCGATGCCGGTAGCGTTCCAGAATTTCCGGGTCCTGGCGAAAGATTTTGCCTGGTAACAGGATTAAATCATCAAAATCGACTGCATTCAGGATTTTAAGAGATTGATGATAGCGCTCGTATATGGCACAAAACAGATCAGTGGATTCCAGGTTCATTTTTTGGCTGGCAAAATCATGCGGGCTGAGGGCTGAATTCTTGCAAAGCGAAATCTTGAAAAGAACACCGTCATCACGAATCTGGCTAATATCCAGCTTGAGCTCACGATAGATATCAACCATTACATTATGCAGGTCTTCTGGTGAAAGAATGGAAAAAGGCAATCGGTATCCCAGCGTTTCAATATGCTGCTTTAGAATTCGATGCCCCAGGGAATGAAAGGTCGAAACCACCATGCCCCGCAACGCCTTTTTGCCCAGCATGCGCGACAGGCGCTGCTTCATTTCACGGGCGCTTTTATTGGTAAAGGTAACAGCCACAATAGCGGTTGGTGCAATGCCGCGATGCAGCAACCAGGCGATGCGAGTGGTAATGACGGTCGTTTTGCCGCTGCCTGCGCCGGCTAAAATTAACTGCGGCCCTTCAATATGTCGCGCAGCCCGGGCCTGTTCCGGATTCAGATTTTTGAAGTTGGCCATGCTCAAGGGAGACATAATACCAGAGCAGGGCGGTGGCAAGTATTTTACAACGCCGGACTCCAGGAATTGTTCGCCGCAAAGCGAATCGGCAGGCTACGATTGGAGCTACCGTTCTCATTATAAAAATACAGCATGGACTGCCCGCTTGTGCCGATTTTCAAACGGGCCTGGCTTTGTATTCGGGCTGCTTCGCCATAGGTGCCATTCAAATAGTATTCCACCCGCGGACCATCGCCGCCATATTTCAGATCCAGGCTTTTAAAACGGAACGCTGAGTGGGTCTGATTCGTACCATAACGCATGAGTTGAATGTAGCGTTTATCCATGATCTCGACATCGTTCGCCTCCAGTTGCAAGCGACTGAAACTGCGGTGAACAAGATCACCCGGCAACCAGCCGTCGCCGACCGCCAGAAAACGGAACTTCCAGCTCGCGGGCGGTCTGGGGCTACCGGTAAAATCGGGAAAGGCGAGCGTATTTTGATCGTTGTTTGCGATCAATTCAAGATCATGGCGCGGGATGGCTCGACCCAGGTTCAGTTTATAAACCAAATGCAGATTGCAATAGGCTGGGCAGGGATCTTCCGCCAACCGCAAATCCAGACTAGCATTCTTGAAAATTCCTTGCATGTCCAATTGTTGCGGCAAACCGCCGCTAGACTGTATATCCCGGAGGGCCAGCTGAATCTTGATGTCAGCCGGTAGCAGGATGGATTGAAACCAGAAGCTTTGGCTAAAGCGCTTTTCCCACAATGCACCATAATCTTCTGCCCGTGGGGCCTCATCGCGGCTGCCCAAATACAGGATTTGGGCATGCAGATCCTGACTGGCAGTCGCCAGCTTTTGGATATTGAGCCCGCGTAACACCAGTTTTAAATCCCAGTCTTGTTCCAGCCGCCAGATTTGATCATAGCGTGATTTGTGGGCCAAAAAGTTGCCCGTGGCGTCCAGTTTCCATGGAGCCTGGCCCAGGCGACCTTGACCCTGCAGGCTGGCTGAGTTGTTTTGATCATCATTATCACTACGCAGCACAAGGCTGTCGATCACCAGTTCCAGATCCCTGTTTTGATCGAGCAAGGAATCTACTTTCAATCCTTCGGCCTTAAGCGTTACATTTTGTGTATCATCCTTGCCGTCGGCAGCACTACTTGTCTGGAGATGTAATTGCAGACTGCCCTGTTTTTGAAAACCCTTCAGGACAGCCTGATTATCCGGGCCCTGGCGCCCCAGGCGCAGCTCGGATTTGATTTCCGTTACGTAGGAACCTGTCCCGGTTCCCTTCGCATTTTCATCGGATTCAAATACCTGCCTTTGGTAGCGTCCTTCAAAGTGCAATAGCGGATTGGAGATTTTTAGCTCATAGAAAGTCGGGCCTATATCGGGCTGCCAGCCGGATGTATATTCCAGGCTGGTCAATTTGCTTTTTATGCTCAGAATATTTTCTGTCGCCAATAGCAGTCTTGCATCGAGACCCGTCAACTCCGCCTTGACATGAAATCCGGTTGCATTGGACGCATATTGTTCCATGCTCCCAAGACCAGAAATGAGACCTTTGTTGATTCCAAGACCGCTGCCGATCTCCGGGCGCGCTGCCTGTTCTACACCCGGCAATTGATTCAACAAAAGCATAAAGGTTTCCAGACTGAGTTCTTGCATCCGAAAACGCAACAAACCGATGCCCGCATTTTGCCAGCTTCCAGTGGCAAGCAGACGGCCACTGCCGGAACCGAGAGGACTGCTACTGTCCTGAATCTCCAGAGTAAATGCCCAACCCTGATCCTCTTTTCGAATAGAGCAATTGCAACGCAGCGTTTTCCGATTACCCCCTTTGTTATACAACCCGGATTCAGGCAGACTGGCGCTGAAATCATCGAAATAATAAACAGTTTCGCTCGAAGGCAGAAATACCGCCGGGATGACGGCCGATGGAGCGGGTTGCAAGGAGGACAATTCTAGCAAAAAAGCATGCAGGTCGCTCCAACTGGACAGCTCGGTCAATACTTCCATCTGTTGCACATGCGCATTTGTTAGTGCGGGCCGGGATCGTAACCAATTCAGCCAATTGTATTGCAATACCAGAACTCGTGCCCGAAAGACGGCGATGTCCTTTTGCTCAGCCTGTGGGGAGCGCCGAAAAGCTTTAATCCCCTTGAAAACAATCCCGCGCGTCAGACTAAATTCAACCCCTTGAACCTTGATATACAGAGAACCCTGATTGTTTTGTAATTGTTTTGTCAAAGCGCCGATCGGCAGTTCGCGACGCACGGCCTGATCCAGAGAGTACCAAGCCAGCACGAGTCCCAGACCGCATAGACCAAGGCCAAAAATCAGGACAAAAAAAACCTTTTTTATTAACTTTAAATTTGTTATCAATGCCTGCGGACTCATGCGGCCGATTCCTCCCTGTTTTGCAATCTGATTAATCCCGGGACAGCAAGGCCGCGCTGATCCGTGCAATAGTATTGTGTGTGCATTTGTTTCGCAATTGCTCGCTGATATTTTGCCGCAATGCGTCATCCAGACCAGAATGGGCTGACAGGTGCGCCATCAGCCAGATATGACGCGGACCCCTTAGCCAGGTTCCATGCTGCCGCCAATACCGCCCGCGACCGCGACCATGATCAGTTGTGATCAAAACATTTAGTTGTTCAGCGCCCGTCTCTTGCTCTATCAAACGGACAATATCGCCTATGTAACGATCCTGGTCCTGCAGGGCGCGCAAATAGCGTTGATAAGCCCCAAAATGACCCCATTCATCCGTATCGTTGAAGGCGACAAATAGATACTCCCATTCCGGTGTATTATGAATCCATTTCCGCACCGCCAGCCAGGTGTCACGATCATAACGAGCATGATGCCAGGGCGGTTTTGCCAGGCCTCGTTGCCAGCCAGTATCGATGTGCACCCGGCTGTCCGGATTCTGACTCACCACATTCGCAATTGGCTGCCAGCTAGCGAAGACTGCCCAGGGCGCCGGACGGTTGCGAGTCTGTGAAGATCGGCGTACCGTATCCAGGACCCCCGGATGCTCAATGACGCCCCTGAAATCATTTTTGATAACATTACTTTGAACAGCGCTACCGAGCATGTTGCTATAAGCCGGCAAAGAGCGACCAGAGGGATTGTCAATACTACAACCCTGATGGTGTTTGTAAAACCAGCGATTGCCCAGCACCAGACTGCCGGGGCGCCTTGCCAGGTTCTGCCACAGAAAGGGCAATAGATACCTGGCGTTTAAACGTCGGGAGCGTTTGGCAGCCCAGGGCCACGCTCCAATGAAAATCTCTTCACTGCGCACGCCGTCCAGAACCACTATCAGTGTTTTAGTTTTTGGACTTGCATCCGGTTGCTCTTTGGCAGGTGCGCGGGCGGGCAAGGCGATAAAACGATCCTGCCCAAAAACACTCTTGCTAGCCGCTAGTTCCAGGGTGTTTCCAGGCGGTAACGGCAGCAGGATCCAGTTCAGCAGAATAGCAACTAGCACTCGCAATGCGATATGAGACCGTTGCGCACCGACATCATTCCGCCTTCCGGGGGCCTGTAACAACGGTGCGCCAAACGGGAGCAAACCAGCCCCACCGGCATCAGCTCGTTCGGGCAGACCAACTGTGCCATGGCGGCCCAGGTAAAGCGAGTACAGCATAAAACGTGCCCGACCCCGGCACCCCGGCAGGCTATAACCCGTCCCGGCGATCAAACCGTTCCTGTCTGATCCGCTTGTGCACCGGCCATCAAAATGCTGCAAGCAAGGACCTGCATAGCCATTTGAATGTCCTCAATGGCCGGCAAGGTGGGCGCGATACGTATATTGGAATCCTGGGGATCTTTGCCATAGGGCCAGGTGGCCCCGGCAGCCGTCATTTTCACCCCGCATGCCTGGCATAATTCAACAACCCGGCGGGCCGTATTGGGCCACACATCCAGACTAATGAAATAACCACCGCGCGGTTTACTCCAACGGACTCCCGCTACATCCTGCAAGCGTTGGCCCAGCACACGATCGACCATTTCGAATTTTGGCCGAATCAAGGCAGCATGTTTGCTCATGTGTTCTTGTAATCCGCTGTAATCGCCAAAAAACTCCAGATGACGAGCCTGATTGATTTTATCCGGTCCAATCGTTTGAATACCAATCATTTTTTTCAAGGCTGCGACATTGGCCGGGCTGCTGGCCATGGCTGCGATACCGGCCCCGGCAAAACTGACCTTTGAAGTTGATGCAAAAATATAATATCGATCGGGGTGCTTATGCTTTTGGCAGGCGTCTTTCAAACTGGTTAGCTGGTCCTGGTTTTCCACACCGGCAAACAAATGATGTTCGCCATAAGCATTGTCCCAAAAAATCCGGAAATCTGCGGCTTTCGTTTGCATGCGGCCTAAACGATCAACCGTCTCGGCAGAGCAAGTGATACCGCCTGGATTACTGTACTTAGGCACAATCCAGATGCCTTTAATGCTTTCATCGGTCGCTACCATACTCTCCACAGCGTCCATATCGGGACCGGTGGGTGTCATCGCAATCGGCAGCATCTCGATACCAAAGGTCTCACAAATGGCGAAATGGCGATCGTATCCCGGACTGGGACACAAGAATCGGGTCCGGGCATTCTGGCTCCAGGGTCCGCCCCCCGGTACCCCCAAAAGCAGAGCCCGCAAAATGGTGTCATGCATCAGACTCAGGCTGGAATTGCCGCCGACCAGAACATCATCCGGATCCACCTGCATCATTTGGGCGAATAATTCGCGCAGGCCGGGCAGGCCTTCCAGCCCGCCGTAATTACGAATATCCGGAGTATAACGGCTCAAACTGGCAGATAATGGACGGTCCAGCATGGCATTGCTCAAATCAAGCTGGGCTGCCGATGGTTTGCCACGCGTCATATCCAGTTGCAAACCGGCATTCTGGTATTCCTGGTATTCTTTTTGCAGATCGGAGAGTTCAGTGTTCATATAGTTCCTGACAGTCTTTTTCAGGTGTCTCCGATATCCCCGGCTGGAACGAGGTTATACGTCAACTCTAAAGTACTGTCCAAATTGTGTTGCATATCCTGCCGAATTTTTTCCATCAGGCGATCTGTAAGCTGTTGCTTGTTTTGCTTGTACTCCGCCAGATAAGGGCCCAGATGCACCGCTGCGCTAAAAAAAACATAGGCCTTGCGCGGCAAGGGGGAGGGTTCACCGCCAAGCGCTCGAGGAGTTTTGCCCAGCACAATCGATTCAAATCGGGCCAGCCATTCATAGAAGCGCTCGGGTGTGGGCCGGGAAACCAGATAATCACGTCTGATCGTAATGAAGTCATAAGCCGTAACCAGTTCTTTTTCCGCCCATTGCATTACATCCAGGGGTACGCGCCGAAAGCCGGGCGCATGCACACCAACCTGCAGACTTTCAATATGAGCCGATAATAATCGCAGCTTGTTAATCGCATCCGCATCCTTGTCATAATTTGCTGTCTCTAGTTTACGCCAAACATTATCAAGAATCCGGTGGCGCAGCCGGCCAATCCGAAAGTCAAAATCGGCTACTTTATCAGAAGGACAGTCCAGATCATAACGCTCTTCCGCTTGCTCCAATAGCAATCTGCCGACCATGAGAAACTGGCGCAAGAGATTCCGTGCTCCGGGAGAGGCTCCCAGTTTACGCTCTATTCGCCGAATCGAGTGGGTCAGGTTTTCCATAACTTCCTCGCGGGATGACTTGATGACATAGCGGATAAAGCCGGGCAATATGATCAGGTCCGCTGCTGGATCTTTTTTACGCGCATCTTGCAAAGCAGCAAATCCGAGCTTCAAGATGCCGGACTGGAAGGGCATCAGACTGTCATTTTCACCACACATCGGTTCTCCTTCCGGAAAGATCACCAACTTGCCATGTGGTTGCGATAATATCTGGCGGGTCATCTTCATGGACTCTCGATCAGCCAGACCAGGCAAAATGGAATAGACCCCGACACTCTGAAAAAGCTTGCCCACCAGTCCAAATACAAAATCAAAGGCCCGGCGGGTGGCCATGTAATTGAATCGACTGCCCATGATTTTTGAAACATGATAGGCAATCAGGGGCTCCGCCTGGCTGGGATGATTGGTAAAAAACAGTAAACGTTGCTTACGGTACTCGCGCAGCATTTTTTTATCTTGCGGTTGAATAATGACGTCCTCGATGTTTTGATATAACTTGAGTGTCAGGGGCAGGGCAGCGTCAGCGAACCAGGCACTGCCTAAATTAAATTCCGGTGCGACAAAAGATTTCATAAATATTGATTTCCTGAAAAAAACGTAACCTGGATACAATCAACTTAATGATTGTCAAAGTATTCTTTCAATTTCTGTTCAGCCAGATCACCGAATAATATGTGGCAAGCTTCTTTCAGACCAGGAGCGCTTGCAATCGTCGCTGTCCTTTCGATCAGTGCGATTTTGGAACGTCTCCGGAGAAAGTCCGCCAGGCAAGTCACCATTTCACGTCGGGCGGCATGGTATAACTCACAGCGCAAATACTCGGTGCCTTTGATCAGCACCTCGCCCATTTCCGGATCTGTTCGGATGTCCTCCAGCAATTCCAGCGCGCTCGGTCCATAGCGGCGCCAGAGTCGCTTGCTAATAACCTCCGATGACTCCGCCGCAGTTAATTGATCCAGCTCCATCAATCGGGCCTGATGAAAAAACTCATTACGCACTTCCGCCGGCGCCTCTCCATACCATCGGATCCGGCGCCATGGCAAATCCAATCCCATGCGGGCGACCGCATCGGCAACCTCTTCGCCGACATTCAAGCAGTCGGTCAGTTTGCCGCCAAAGATGCTGATATGATTGCGCTCCAGCTGTGTCTCTATAGCATGTTTGCGTGACAGGGCAGTCCAGTCGCCGGTGTCTTTTTTACGACCCTTGCCCGCCTGGGCAGAAACAACCAGCGGGCGCACCCCGCAGCGCTCGGCAATAATATCCTCAAGGCGCAACGGAACGGCCAAATCGAGCCGCTTATTGATGTTATCGAGAATGAATTGACGATCAGCCGGCTCCACCCGGGCAGGCAGATTCTCGACCCTGGTATCTGTAGTGCCGATACAGCTTTTATTGCCCATGGGAATCACAAAAAAGAGCCGCCCATCATCGGCAAAAAAAGTCAGCACTCGTTTATCCGGAGTTACCCGGTTTACAATTAAATGCACACCCTTGGAAAACAGGTGATGATGCCTGGTTTCGATGGACGTAATCTGGTTGACCGCGTCTGCCCAGGGTCCGCTGGCATTGATCAGGATTCGGGCCCGAATACCCAAAGCCTGCGCGTCGCTTTGAGGCTGCATTTGATCCCGGGCGGTGATGCGCCATTCACCGTTTGTGAAGGTTGCCCCGGTGACTTTGACATAATTGGCCACTATCGCGCCGTGATCAATCGCGGCTCGAATAAAATGAAAGACAAAACGGGCATCATTATCAATTAAATAGGCGTCGGAGTATTCAAAGCCACCCTGGCTTTGATCGATGCTGACGGCGCCTTCTTCGGCCTTGATTTGACTTCTTGACAGTATGCGCGGCGCTTTGGTGTAAAACTTGCCAATGAGCCAGTAGAACAGGGCACCCAGATACAGAAAAAACCGTCCAAAACGGAAGCCCTTGTCCAGGTTTACAAAAAAGCGAATCTCGCGGATATTCGCCGGATAGCTCTTCAATAAATGATTGCGCGCCTTGCACAACTTGCTTACCAGCCCCAGCTCCATTGTCTCCAGATACTTGATTCCGCCCCAAACCAGATTCGAGGATTCCTGACTGGTCGAGGAGGCGAAGTCGGCCGCATCAACCAGCGCTACCCGGGCACCCATGCTGCTCAGGGCCGATGCGCTCACCGCCCCGTTAATGCCCCCGCCAATAATGGCGACATCGAAGGTTTCCGATTGTAGCTTGGCCAGATTGTTTTCGCGCAGTTTCATACTAGTCCTGCCAGATCAATACAATGCCATCTATTGTCAACGGCTCTTGCCTGTCAGGCCGCAAATCCCTAACGCGTTTTACAATCCGGGAAGTATTCCGGATCGACCGCCGCACCCGCAGCCCACGTTTGATCCGATATGCGGGCAGCGACAATTTGGAAGCTACTCATCAAAGCGGATGTATAAGACAAGAGCAAGCAGGCCCGACGCGCATAACGAGCCTCGATCCCCTTTTGCATCAAGGCTTCCGGACCGGCGGCACAAATGGAACGCCCATGGCTGGCCAAATCATTCAACGTGATTTGTTTGCTTTGTATATATTGACCGACTGCCTGCCAGGCCGCTCCAATCGCCTGGACTGGCGGGGCAGATTGGCCCCTTGCGGACTGCCATTGCTGCCATGCCGCAAACGCGGGATCTTTTTGCAGTCCGGACAGTAACTGCCTTTCGATCAAAGCTCGACATTGCCCATAATCCCAGGTATTGCGGTTTGCATCCATTGCATAGCACGCGCTAACGCCCGCCTGGCTGCGCAGCAGTTCCAGCACCCGGTTCATCCCGACCGGAAAACTGGCCAGCTCGAGTTGACCCTGTCGGGACGGCCAGGCTAGCTGGACACTGGCACCGCCGCTTTCCAGCATTACCAGGTCGTGCCCCGCGATCCCGGTTGCGCGCTGAACTGCCTGCCAGGCAAGTCGAGATTCCGTTTGACCAGAAATAACCTGGATGCGCCATCCGGGATGAGCCTGCTGCAGGCGGGTTTGAATTTGATGTATTTGGCGTGTGCGCGTTTGGGGATCCAGTTGGCGAAAACCGCCAGTAGCCAGAATTTGAACCGCGACGTTCTCCTCCGGGATGCTTTGGGACTGCAACTGTATTAATTGTGCGACCAGGTCCTGAATGGTTTGCGGAGTTGCCTGGGCAAGGGCAAGGTCCAGTTTCTGACAACGGTGACCATTGTCCCTTGCCATGCAAGTCTCGTTGCTGGATTGCGGCAATTGAATGGACCACTCGCAAATCCGCGTACCGGAGGAACCGGCATCGACTGTAATATGCAGGGCTGTCGGCCGATCAGCAGTGCAAGTGGACAGGCATGCCATCCACATCCCCGCCCATAACAATAGAGAAACAGGATCCTTTTTCATTGCTGGCCCCAGATTGGGAAACACTTTTGACTTGGCAATGCAAAAGCTCCTGGTACTGTTGGGTCTGTGCGCCCGCCTCACTGGCTGGTGATCATACTCGAAACGCTCAGAACCAGCCCCCATAAACATGATATACATCATAGATGACGATAAAAGCATTCGCTCCACTCTGCAAGCGGTCCTTGAGGATGAAGACTATTTTGCGCGTTGTTTTGCCAGCGGCCGCACGGCGCTGCGTCAGCTGGAAAAGGAGCGCCCGGACCTGGTGCTGCTGGATGTGTGGTTGGGTAAAGAGGACGGACTCATTGTACTGGATCAAATCCGCGAATTGTATCCGGCCCTGCCGGTTGTCATGATTTCAGGCCATGCGACCATTGAACAAGCGGTCCAGGCGACTCGCAAGGGTGCTCTGGATTTTCTGGAAAAACCGCTCAGCCTGGAGCTTGTGCTGCAACGGATTCAAAGTCTTGTACCCGGGATACAACCACCGCTGGCCTCGCAGCAGGCCGAGGCGGTATTGGAATTTGACGAAATCATCGGCAAGTCCAGAGCGATCCTGGATATCAAGCAGTCAATTTCCAGAGCGGCCCGGACCAACGCCCGCGTTTTTATCTACGGCGAGAACGGCACGGGTAAGGAACTGGTTGCGCATGCCATTTACCGTAACTCCCGACGGCGCGAATTTCCGTTTGTGGAGGTCAATTGCGCGGCGATTCCCGAGGAAATGATAGAAAGCGAATTGCTGGGTCATGAAAAGGGATCTTTCACCGGCGCCGATGAAACCCGGATTGGAAGGTTCGAACAGGCGCACAAGGGCACGATCTTTCTCGATGAAATCTGCGATATGTCGCTGGCGATGCAAGCCAAGGTACTACGAGTACTACAGGAGCAAAGATTCAACCGGGTCGGCGGCAGTCAAAGCGTCGAGGTGGATGTGCGCGTCATAGCCGCAACAAATATTAATCCGGAACAGGCCATCGCCGATGGTCGCTTCCGCGAAGATTTATACTATCGATTAAATGTAATCCCCATCAACATGCCCCCCCTGCGCGAACGCCAGGAGGATATCCCTTTAATCGCGGAGTACTTTATCAGGGAGGCAATCCGTGAGAATCAACTGGAAAACAAGCGCTTTACCAACAAGACCATGGAACTCCTGCAAAACTGGAGCTGGCCTGGCAATATTCGAGAGCTGAAGAATGTGGTCGAACGCCTGTGTGTACTCAGCACCGAGACGGAGGTGGACCATGAAACCGCGCGCCTGCACATTGGTCAAAAGGTCGGTCAGAGCATGAGCAAAAGCGTGCTGGACCCTGGTGTCGATTTGAAGTCCGCGCGGGAGCAGTTTGAGCGCGAGTATATTATTCAGGCCTTGAAACAATGCGAATCCAATGTCAGCCAGACCGCTCGTCATCTGGGTATTGAGCGAACCAACCTGCACCGTAAAATCAAACAGCTCGGCATCGAGATGGAGCAACTATGAGTACCGTTCCGCTCGCCTCCTTTGAACGCCTGCTGGGCGATCTAACCCGGATATTGCAAGCATCAGAAGGTGCCCTTGTTTCCCATTACAGCGCTGAAACTGCGCCGGCTGAAATCAGGCTGCGACCATTGGACTGGCCGATAGAGCCTGCGTTGACCGGTCCGGCCGCCGGGATCCCGGTTACCCATACCAACCCCAAACAACCGGCGGCGTTCCATGCCGGAGGTGACCGGGCGGATCTGAATCGGATCGGGCAGTCCGGACCGGGCGGGAAACTCAATCAAAATGCCCTTTGCCAGGATTGCCCGGAAAGGATGTATCCCGTCCGCCAATTCTATCAGGCTGGCAGCATTCCTGTCCTGGTGGTCTACTTTGCTGGCAGCTTTTATGCGGACGAAATGCGCCGTGATTTGAGCCGTACGAATCGCATCGGGACTGATGCTGAAGACGAATTGTTTGAACGCATGCTACAAAGCCTCGCGGTGCGTCCCACCGCCTTGCACTACCAGGAATTTGTCGCTTGTCATTTCAACCCGGAACGCAGCAGCCCTGCAGACTGGCAGCGTCGGGCTCGCAACTGTGGCAAGCATTTACAGCATACAATTGAAACCCGATCGATCGAACTGGTAATCCTGAGCGGGCCGTCCGCTGTCATGCTGCTAGGCAAGGAAACGGCTCAAAAGCAGGTCGAGCAGCCCGGATTGTTTGCCCTGACGGTTTCTGCCAATCGGCCCCCCATCCCGGCCCTTGTACTGCGCTCAGCCTCTGCTGTACTCGCCCTGGAGTCCCGACGCAAACTGGCCCGGCAACAGGGACAGACCCAGGAGTACGATCATTTCAAAGCGCAGGAAAGCCGCATCAAAAAGCAAATGCTGCAAAGCCTGCAAACTGCCCTGCAGCGCTGGCTCTGAGGAACTGGTATCCGGCCGATGTTTGACCGTTTCGCAGAAGTGCTGCTGAATCGACCGATTGAGGGCAGCTATACCTGGCGGATCCCCGCAGACTGGCCTCCCGGCAATCTGGAAGGCCATTTGGTCCAGCTGCCATTGCGCGGCCAAAGTGAGCGGGGGATCATTGTGCGGACGCACCAGCAGGCGATGGCCACCCCGACAATGGATTTGGAAAGGCTGCTTTTCGCAGCCGCACCGCTGGTCAACAGCGAACAAATCGAACTGGCCAACTGGATGGCGGAGAGCTATCTATGTGCGCCAGGGCAGGCGCTGTTCAAGATGTTGCCAGCCCCCTGGTTGAAAGCGGCACTGCCTGTGACCGGCGACCCGCCACCGGCTATGCGACCTGATCACCGTCTGAATTCGCAACAATCGGCAGCCTTTGAATCCATCCGCGGGCATCTCGATCTGGCCGGCAGCGAACAGGGCTTTGCGCAGCATTTATTGCATGGCATTACCGGCTCTGGCAAGACCGAAATCTATATCCATGCAATCGCCAGGGCCTTGCAAAAAGGTCACACCGCTCTGTATCTGGTACCGGAAATCAGTTTGACGGTCCAGCTGATTGATCGCTTGCAACAGGTTTTTCATAATCGACTAGCCTTGATGCACTCCGGCCTTGCAAAAAGGGACCGATTTTTGAATTATTTGCGGGTCCGGACCGGCCAGGCCAGTATTGTCGTCGGAACCCGCTCGGCGGTATTCGCGCCCTTACAACGATTGGGGATTATCATTGTAGATGAAGAACATGATACCTCCTACAAGGAAAACAGCACCCCTCGATACGACGGGCGCCAGATTGCCTGGTTGCGAGCCCGTAATTTTCGGATACCGATCGTGTTTGGCAGCGCCACTCCTAGAATAGAAAGCCGTTATCATGCAACATCCGAGGCCAGCGTTCAACATAGCAACTGGCACTACCACCGACTGCAGCACCGCGCAACCGGTGCTCGACTGGCTCCAGTCCGGATCGAACAGCAACGCAACATGGACATCCCCATCGGCGCCGCCTTGCTAAGAGCGCTGGAAAACAATTATCGCCAGGGCCAGCAAAGTCTGATTCTCTTGAACCGCCGCGGTTATCACCCATATGTAGTCTGCCAGACTTGCGAAACCATCGAGCAATGCCCCCACTGTGCGGTAAGTCTGAATTTGCATCGCAACCAGCGGCTCGTTTGTCACTACTGTGGCTATAGTCGGGCCTGGACGGGCGTTTGTCACTGCGAGCGTCGTCAGCCCTTACGGTCGCTCGGCAGCGGAACGCAAAAACTCGAGGAATATCTGTTACATCTGTATCCTGACCTGCGTTTGGAGCGGCTGGATACGGATGTCAGTCACAAAAAAGGGTACACGAATGACGCCATCCATCGATTGATCAACGGCGACCTCGATGTCCTGATTGGGACCCAGATGATAGCCAAGGGTCTGGACGCTCCGGAAATCACTCTGGTCGGGGTATTGCAGGCCGATGCGACTCTGGGGGTGCCTGATTTTCGCGCAACGGAGCGCTGCTTTAGCCTGCTGACCCAGGTCGCCGGTCGCAGCGGCCGCGGATCCATGGCCGGATCTGTAATCATGGAGTGCCAGAACCCGAGTGATCCCATCCTGAATCTGGCAGCCCGCCAGGATTATGAGCATTTTTATGAACAGGAAATCCAGTTGCGCCGCGAAGCCGTATGGCCCCCATTTTGCCGGCTATTGCGACTACTGTACCGCCATCCATCGGCCGATCAGGCCCTGCAGGACGCGGAGGATCTGGCCCATACCCTGCAAAGCCTGGTTCAACATTTGCCGACTGAACGCCAAAGTCAAATCACTCTACTCGGACCGGTTTCGGCCCCGATCGAAAAACTGCACCAGCAATACCGCTATCACCTGATCATCAAGACCAGCCAGATCAGCCTGGCTCGCCACATTTTACGCCAGGGCCTGGCCCGTCAGACGGCCAAAACAAAATCGATACTCGAAATTGACTTTGATCCGGTTGATATGCTCTAGACCCCGGTCCGCTGCGTCGGGCAGCGGACACCGGTCACAACCGGGCTTTCCGGCAGGGCTTCGATCGAGCGCCAGACCTGTAATCGACATGGATACCCGGTTTTTGATCTACAATTCCTGACGCTGCAGGCCGATATACAACTATGGCCGCGTGCCAGGATGATCTATGGGCAAACTAATTCTGCGCAGTTTTCTTGTCAGTTTTCTACTCTCAATTCCCTTGAGCCTGGGATTCGGCATTTTAGGTGGCTATCTTGTTTATACAGCCGGCAGCCAGGGCCTGGCCGCAATTGAAGGCAGTACCCGCAATACGGGCCTCGAATTAGGTAGCGCCCTGGCACGGATGGCAGGCGAAAGACTAAGCAAGGATCAAAGTGTAGAGCTTTCGGCCACCATGGCCCAAAGCGTGCAGCGTTCGCGCCAGAAATCAGCCTTGAACCAGGGCAGTGTGGTGGTCCAGGAGATCTTTTTACTGGATCCGGCCGGGCGTGTACTGGCGCATAGCGACGTGGCCCGCATGGCCAAAAACGCCCAAACCGATTATAATACCCCCGAATACAAATCAGTGCTGCGTCTAAACGACCGGCATCCTTCCATCCCGTACGAAACAAAGACGCTCGAAAGCGTTGCCATCGCGCCCGCCGGTCTATACGATTCGGTCAGATCTGTTTCACCGGAGGCTTATCATTTTTTAGAGACCAATTTCCCGGAGAAGGTTGTGACCCGATACCGATTATCGATCGCCGTCATGAAAGTGGACGAAGAATACGCCTCGGCCGGATTACATCTGATCGTGAAATCAGAAAGTGTCAATCAGTACATCACCGGACTCAGACAATTGGGACAAAATGGCCTGATCATTGCACTGGCGTCCATTTTTCTGGTTATTGGTTCGTTGCTGCTGGTTTTACTGCTGGTTTTCGGGCACCCGATGGTTGATCTGGAAAAGAAAAGCCGGCAAGTCAAGCAGCTAACCGCGATGATGGACCTGCCGGAGGTTTACGCCACAGAAAAGCCACCCGCGCCAGCAAACACTGGCCTGGAGGCAATGACAGACAACGGTGACGAGACCCAACATCCGGAGGACAACGACGGTCCGACCGCAACCGAACTGGAAATTATGGCCATGCAAGCCGGGCCTGATTCCGACAGGCAACAATCGGTACCAGAACAGGAGTCAACGGAACACAATCCAGTTCCACCCCGGCACAATGGTAAGGACCTGAATGGCCATCCGGTTTCAGAACCGGAGGCCGTGTCACCCTGGCAGTACGAACGCTCCTTTCAGTATCAACCCAAACAACCGGCGGAGGTGCCGGTATATGATGCCATACCGCTGGAACAAAACGAACCAGCCGATTCCATGATCGAACCAGGGCAGCAGCGAACCAATTTTTTCTAAATGAGCAAGATGGTACCATGTTAGAGATTGAAACAGATAGCCAAAGTTATGCCCCCTTATTGCTACTGCGCATCAAGGGCGCCGCTGCGGCCCAGGACGGATCGGCCCTCAAGGATTTTTTTGAATCCTTGTTACATAAGCAGAAATTTCATGTTTGCGTCGCCTGCGATCAGCTGGAAACTCTTGGCTCCAGTGCCTTGGCCGCCTGGATTTCTTTTGCCCGTGAATTACACAACAAGGGCGGCGAGCTGGCGGTTTGCGATTTGAATCCGGAACTCAGGCTTTTATTCAGTTTCTTTGGTCTCAATGATTTGGTGCAAAGCTACGATTCCGTCCAGCAAGCAGTGCATGCGATCATGAGACGTCAATCCGGCTTTGCCGATCAGCCTGTTTGGTCTGAGGCGGCATTACCGGACCAGGCGATTGCAGATGTGCAAGTCAAAAACAGTATCGATTATCCAGGACCTGCTTTTTCTGCAGGCGATCATAAATTTGACCCGGCTTTGGAAACGCCAGCCACCGAACGATTTGGAGCGCAATTGCATCACCGGGCTCGCCTGGAGCGCATACAGAATGAGCATCCAGACCATTCTTTTTTCACGCCCCGGATCCAGAGCGGGAAAACCGGCCAGCACGCAGTCCAGTTCCTGACCCGACCGCTCATTGAGCCGTGCGAGCGATGCGGCATGCAATTACGCTATTTTAGAACTGGTCTTCATCTGTGCCCGGGTTGCGGTTTTGAAAAAGAACTTGCACACCAGACTCCAGGCTCTCAATTACGTGCAGGCCATAGCGAATGAAGGTTAAATTTTGGGGAGTACGCGGATCCATCCCGGCACCATTAAAGGGTACCCAGGTGCGCGAGAAAATTCGCAAGGTGCTAGACTATGCAACTCCGGCTGATGTACTGAGCGATGAAGCCATTGAAAGGTTCCTGGATTCGTTGCCGTATTCGCTGACCCACACCTATGGATCGAATACAACGTGCCTGGAAATACGCAGCCAACACGATGATTTATTCATTATTGATGCCGGTACCGGTATACGGGAATTAGGCTATCAATTGCTCAAAGAAGGTTACGCCGATGGACAGGGCAGGGCAACCATGCTATTTACCCACACCCATTGGGATCATATCCAGGGACTTCCGTTCTTTGTCCCTTTTTTCATCGAAGGCAATCAGTTTGAAATCCACGCGGTATCGGAGAACATTGACGATCGTTTGGCCTACCAACACAGCCAGCGACATTTTCCGGTCAGTTTTGATGGCATGGCAGCCACCAAGCAGTTCTTCCAACACGCAGAAAGCGAACAGTGGCAAAAAAACGGCATTCAAATCAGCCATAAGGGCATGCGCCACCCCGGCAATTCTTATTCCTATCGACTGGAAGAAGATGGCAAGGTGCTTATCTTTGGCAGCGACGCAGAATTTAAACTGGAAGATATGGACATTATCGACAGTTATATCGATTATTTTCGGGACGCGGATGTGTTGATATTTGACACACAGTACACCTTTGAAGAGCAGTTGCAGCGCATTGACTGGGGACACAGCTCTGCATCGATTGCGACGGATATTGCACTGAAATCCAATGTCAAGAAATTGGTCCTCTTTCACCATGATCCCTCATACACCGATGCCAAACTCGATGAGGTATTTCTGCGTTCCTTGCGCTACCGGGAAATGATGGACCATACCAGAAGTTCCCAACTGGAAATCCTGATTGCGTACGAGGGTCTTGAAATCGAACTGTAAAAAAACCTTGTTGGCAGTCTGCTGTGTGATTATTTTCTATGCTGGCGGGCCCGGGTCCGACAGGAAGCAATGAATGAAGGTTAGACTATGGGGGGTGCGCGGTTCCTTGCCGACGCCCATGAATCGCTCGGAATATCATGAAAAGCTGATTCATGCCATGGAATATGCTCAACAAGTCTGGCAAGCAGATGCCGATTGCGGTGTTGATGAGATCATCAATCAAATGCATCCGAACCATAAGTCCGTGATTGGCGGTGAAACAACCTGTCTGGAAATCAATCACGATGACACTGTCCTGGTCTTTGATCTGGGTACAGGTGCCCGCAATTTGGGCGCCAGTTTGATGCAGCGCCAATTCCGGGGAGATTTGCATGTTTTTTTAACTCATACCCATTGGGATCATATCCAGGGATTTCCTTTTTTTATCCCGGCTTATATACCGGACAATACAATCCATTTTTATTCCTGTTTGGACAACCTGAAAGAACGATTTTCCAGGCAGCAGCATCCAGATCATTTCCCGCGCCGCTTTGATGACATGCCGGCCCAAACAGAGTTTCATTACGCCCAGCCAGGCGATTGCTTCACTATCAACGGTCTCAAGGTATGTACCTGCAGCCTGATCCATCCCGGGGGCTCCATTGCCTATCGTATTGAAGCAGGCTCCAAAACGGTGATTTTTGCCACCGATACCGAGTTCTATGGACCCGAGCTGAGTCGTCAGATGTCGGACTATCAGGATTTTTTTGCCGGTGCCGACCTGCTGTTGATGGATGCCCAGTATTCCTTGCAGGAAGCGGAAGAAAAAAAAGGTTGGGGTCATACTGCCATGACCCTGGCTGTCGATTGCGCTATATACTGGGGCATCAAACGGCTGATCCTGACTCACCATGAACCGGCGCACCAGGACAAGGAAATCTGGCGCTTGTTTGAAGAAGCGGTGGCTTACATTGAAGCCCGCCGTGTCAGCGGGATGCCTTTTGCCCTTGATATATTTACGGCCAAAGAAGGCGATGAGTACGAAATCTGACTTCGGCTGACTGCAAAACAGTGACAGGCTTTGCGCTCCTGCCAGGCCCGGCATCCGGCGGCTTTCCTCACTGGCAACCAGTACGGCAGGCGTCCGATTGCAGCTGCAAAGCGGCAGCGTCACATCGCCCAATATGGGCATAATTACCTGACCAGGGCATCACTGATGAACCCATACAGTAGCAATCAAATGCGACATAATATACATTATCGGCGTTATAAAACTGGATGCAACTGCCATCTTTGCGCTTTGGCCAGCGACCAAAACTGGCATTTCCGGCATTACAATGCAACGTACATACTTTGGGTTTAGATCAGCGCGGCACTCTGCAGACCGCTCAGGTCTCTGTTCGCAGTAGCGGAAACAGAATCGTATCCCGAATGGAGGCTGAATTGGTGAGCAGCATCACTAACCGATCAATTCCTATACCCATACCACCAGCTGGTGGCATGCCATATTCCAGGGCCCGGATATAATCCATATCCATATATCCGCCTTCACCACTACCGCTTTCCCGCTGAGCAACCTGCCGGCCAAAACGCTCTTTTTGATCAACGGGATCATTCAGTTCGCTAAACGCATTGCCCAGCTCGCGGCCCACAATGTAGGGTTCAAAGCGCTGGGTCAGATGGGGACGATCCGGCCAGGCCTTGGCCAGGGGGGAAATCTCGGTCGGGAAATCTGTAATAAATACCGGCTGAATCAGATTTGCCTCAACCCGTTCGTCGAAAAGGACCTCCGCAACCGCGGCCGCACTTTGGCATTCTGCGAGGTCTGCATCCGTCAAACCAGCCGCAAGCGCCGCCTGCCTGGCTTCTGGCAAGGTCATTTGTAAATCAATGCTCACCCCGGCATATTTTTTAATCGAGTCCAGGTAGGTCAATCTCTCGTAAGGCGGCTTCAAATTGATCGTATGCTGACCATAGATGATGGAATGCTGACCGCAGATAGTTTCGGCCAGATGATCCATCAAATCCTCAAACAATTGCATCATACTTTCCATGTTACCAAAGGCTTCATAGAGCTCCAGCATGGTGAATTCCGGATTATGTTTGATGCTAATGCCTTCGTTGCGAAAATTACGATTGATTTCAAATACACGCTCAAAACCGCCCACAAGGAGCCGTTTCAAATAGAGTTCCGGCGCGATGCGTAAATAGAGCTGCATATCCAGAGCATTGTGATGGGTTACAAAGGGTCGTGCGGCCGCACCGCCCGGTATGGGGTGCATCATGGGTGTTTCCACCTCCAGATAATCGCGTGCCAATAGAAAGGATCGAATGGCGCTGATAATTCGTGAGCGCTGCCGAAAGGTATGACGCACATCCGGGTTGACGATCAAATCGACATAGCGCATGCGATAGCGCTGCTCCTGATCAGCAAAAGCATCAAACACCTTGCCATCCGCTTCTTTGACCACTGGCAACGGACGCAGACTTTTGGCCAAAAGGACATAAGACTGGATATGCAGGGTTGTTTGCCCGGTTTTGGTAACGAATAAGAATCCGCTGATTCCGAGGATATCACCCAGATCCAGGCTTTTCAGGGTCTTGAATGCCTCCCCTAAATCTTTTTGATTGGCATAAAACTGCAGGCGACCGCTGCCATCTTCGATCTCAAAAAAGGCTGCCTTGCCCATGATCCGGCGGGAACGCAAACGGCCGGCTAGACCAAGACTATCTTCCGCCCGGAATGTCGCCGGGTCGCGATCAGCCAATTCAGCGCAAGTATGTGTCGGTGCAAACCAGGCGGCATAGGGATCCTGCCCCTGGCCTTGCAGGTCCTGCAATTTCTGTAATCGAGTCTGGTACAAGTCCAGATGTTCGGATCCGTGTTCATCAGCACGCCCCTGCTCCGGGCTGGATTCCAGGGATTTTCCCTTGTTTTGCTTTTTATCTGACATATCTTATTCGTCCAGCTTCCACATTTAAAAATAGCCGGCAAGCAGCGACAATGCAATGCTTGCCGGTATCTCGCCAGATTCCAGGCAACACGCTCGACTGCCCCAAAGCCAGCCCCCACAGCCACCCGGATCCCCAAAAGGAACATATCGGTAATCAGTCATGGCGCTTTCCCCACGGACCACCGGCTTGCGCAGGGCCACAATTCCGGGCAGGCACTGTGATTCAATTGTAAAATGGTCAGCTGGCACAGATAACCATTGACACAAAGTCAGCTTGTCAGCCAGTGTCGGGTGAGCGTGTGAAGGATACCTTTCAGAATTTTTCGCAGGATTTCGTCCAGCGCTTTCAGCGCAAGGGCCAGGAGCGATTGACAATCATGGTCATCCCGCACGGCCAGGACAAGGTGTTTAGTTTGCAGCTGAACTGGTACCTGATCCTGTTTTGCGCCGCAATTCTGGGCATGCTGCTATTTCTTTCCGGATATGGGTTCTATGAAGGTCAGGTCCGCAAGCAGGAAATTGATCGCCTGAATCGCTTGTACGGTATCAACTTCAAGGCGGCCTTGCAACTGGCGGACAAACTGGAAGACCTGAAAACATCGTCATGGAGTATTGGCCATAACATGAATGATACCGCCAGGCAAATCGGTTTGGGCGAATTACGATTTAATCCTGAAGATCAATACGATGAAGCGCGCAATCTGGCACAGGATCAAATGCGCAATCAGGAAAAGCAGGAGCATTCTCGCAGCGGCAGCTCGATTCATTTTTTGCCGCCGGTATATATGCTTAAAACACTACAATATCAACTTGGCTGGCGAAGTCATTTTCTGGGCAGTTTGCAATACTGGGTGCATGAGGTCTATAGTATTTACCGCCGTTTACCGCTGGGCCGCGCTACAGACTTGAACGCCACAGTCCGGGATTCATCCGGATATGGACCGCGCCGGGATCCTTTCAACCGCTATGTGCTGGAATTTCATCCCGGCTATGACACCCGTGGTCCTGTCGGGACGGCCATTCGGGCCACCGGCCAGGGAACCGTGTATCGAGTCATGCAGAATGCGTATAGCGGGTACGGACGAGCCGTGCTTATTCAACATGATTTTGGGTTTTATAGTCTGTATGCCCATATGTCCCGCTTGCATGTAGCCGTCGGCGATAAAATTGAGAAATGGCAATTAATTGGCGAAATGGGCAATAGCGGTCGTTCCACCGGTACGCATTTGCATTATGAGATACGTTATAACCAGGAATCCAATCACATCGATCCGCTGCCTTTTATTTGCGCCCAGGATTATAGCAGCCATCGCTGCCGCGACTACCACAATAATAACTAAACACCCACAAAACCAGGAAACTTGACATGCCAAAACGCAGCGACATAAAAAGCATTTTGATTCTCGGCAGCGGGCCCATCATCATCGGCCAGGCTTGCGAATTTGATTATAGCGGAACCCAGGCATGCAAGGCCTTGCGCCAGGAAGGATATCGCATCATCCTGGTAAATTCCAATCCGGCGACTATTATGACGGACCCCGGCATGGCGGACGCCACCTATATCGAACCGCTGGATGTTGAAACAGTCCATCAAATCATCATCAAGGAAAAACCGGATGCCTTGCTGCCGACTGTCGGCGGCCAAACGGCCCTGAACCTCGCAATGGAATTGTTCGAAAAGGGCTACCTGGATCAACACAATGTGGAATTGATTGGGGCCAATGTAGGCGCCATTCGCAAGGCGGAAAGTCGTTCCGAGTTCAAGGCAGCCATGCAAAAAATCGGCATTGCTGTGCCCAGCTCGGCGCTCTGCACAAATATGGACCAGGCGCGGTCCTTCAAGCAGCAAATGGACCTGCCCTTGATCGTCCGGCCCTCCTTTACCCTGGGTGGACTGGGCGGCGGGATCGCCTTTAACGAAACGGAATTTGAATCCATTTGCCAGAACGGCCTGAGCCTGTCCCCCACGCACGAAATATTGCTCGAGCAAAGCGTACTGGGCTGGAAGGAATATGAGCTGGAAGTGATGCGCGATCGAAACGATAATGTAGTGATCATTTGTTCGATTGAAAATCTGGATCCGATGGGAGTGCACACCGGTGATTCCATCACCATTGCCCCGCAACAAACCCTGAATGACAAGTTGTATCAAAAGATGCGCGATGCCGCGATTGCCATTATTCGCGAGATCGGCGTCGACACCGGCGGTTCCAATATTCAATTCGCCATCAATCCCGAAAACGGCGATATGATTGTGATTGAAATGAATCCGCGGGTATCACGATCATCGGCTCTGGCCAGCAAGGCCACCGGCTATCCGATTGCAAAGATAGCGGCCCTGCTCTCCATCGGCTATACCCTGGATGAAATATCCAATGATATTACTCGCGAAACTCCGGCCAGTTTTGAACCGACGATCGATTATGTGGTCACAAAACTGCCGCGCTTTGCCTTTGAAAAATTTCCGGGAGCAAGCGATACGCTGGACAGCCAGATGCACGCTGTCGGTGAAGCCATGTCTATTGGTCGCACATTCAAGGAGTCGTTTCAGAAAGCTTTTCGCTCGCTGGAGATTGGTCGCATGGGACTGGGCAGTGACGGCAACCTGAATCAGCTCTATGCCGATTACGCCCTGGACCTGGAAAACATTGACGACCAGCGCCAAATTTTGATTGAACGCATCCAGCGCCCCACACCGTTTCGAATTTTCTTTGTCAAGGATGCACTACTACAGAACAACAAGTACCCCGGGCTGGGTCTGGATGTAGAAGCTATTTACGAAAAAACCGGCATTGATCGCTGGTTTTTAAATCAAATCCAGGATCTGGTGGACCTGGAAGCTGATTTTAAAACCCGGCCGGCTATGCAGCTGGAACAACTCCGACGCATGAAGCAAAACGGCTTTTCTGACCGCCAGCTGGCTTTTTTACAAACAGAAAGTGATATTCGGCGACTGGTGGCTGGTGATCCGGAGCGCAAGGAACCGGCCACTGCGAATCGAATCAGCAGTGTCCTAAAGAAAAAAGAGAGCGAAATAGCACAAATCCGCAAATCAAATGGGTTGGTGCCGGTTTATAAAACCGTTGATACCTGTGCCGGCGAATTTGAGGCCTATACCCCCTATTTGTACTCCACCTATGAACAGGAAAATGAAAGTGTGCGCGGGACCAGAAAAAAGGTGTTGATCCTGGGCGGCGGGCCCAATCGCATCGGCCAGGGCATCGAATTTGATTACTGCTGCTGTCACGCCTCCTTTGCCTTGCAGGCCATGGATATCGAGTCGATCATGATCAATTCGAATCCGGAAACAGTCTCCACCGATTATGATACCTCGGATAAATTGTACTTCGAACCTCTGACACTGGAAGATGTGCTGCATATTTGCGAACTGGAACAACCGGACGGGATTATTCTGTCATTTGGCGGGCAAACACCGCTCGGCCTCGCTCATGGCCTGGAGGCGGCTGGCTGGCCCATACTGGGTACCAGTCCGGATAGTATCGACCGCGCGGAAGACCGGGACCGCTTCAGTGCCATGCTGGACAAGCTGAATTTACGGCAACCGGACAATGGCATGGCGCATAACTTTGAAGAAGCCAGACAGGTCGTCAGCCAGATTGGTTATCCTTGTCTGGTGCGACCGAGCTATGTGCTAGGCGGCCGGGCGATGGCCATCGTTTACGACGAAGACAATCTAAAGAAATTCATGAAAGAAGCGGAAAGTGTTTCGCCAGAACACCCGGTGTTGATAGACCGTTTTCTACAAGATGCGATCGAACTGGATGTGGATGCGATTGCCGATGGCAAGGATGTCTTTATTGCCGGTATCATGCAACACGTTGAGGAAGCCGGAATCCATTCCGGCGATTCAGCGTGTATCCTGCCGCCACCGGGTTTGAGCGCTGCCCTGTTAAATGAAATCCGGATTGCCACGACCAACATCGCGCGGGAATTAAATGTAGTCGGACTATTAAATATCCAATATGCGATCCAGGCCAATACGCTATATATTATTGAAGTCAACCCGCGAGCTAGTCGCACAATTCCATTTGTCAGCAAGGCCATTGGTTTGCCCCTGCCCGCCCTGGCCACCCGGGTGCTGTGGGGTGAATCCTTGCAAGCCACAGGACTGCTGGAGCCAATCCGAATGTCCTACAGCGCGGTCAAGGAAGCAGTGATGCCTTTTAACAAGTTTCCAGGCGCGGATATTATCCTGGGGCCGGAAATGAAATCGACCGGCGAGGTTATGGGTATCAGCCAAAGCCCGGCGGTTGCCTATATCAAGGCTGTCATGGGCACAAACGAAAAGATTCCGGCTAGCGGCGGTGTTTTTTTCAGCGTCAGCAACAAAGCCAAAACAGCGCTACTGGAACAGGCGCGCAAGCTGGTTCAGGACGGTTACCAGCTCTATGCCACAGAGGGTACAGCTCAGTGGCTCAAGAATGGCGGTCTGGCTGCGGAAATCCTGAACAAGATTCGTGATCAGAAAAGCCCCAATGCCATTGAAGCCATCCAGGATGGTAAAGTGCAAATAGTAATCAATATTCCGGACAGCCAGAATACCAGGGATGATTCATTTTTGATTCGTCAGGAAGCGACCAGGCGTCGGGTGCTATGCGTCACCACAGTTGCCGGTGCCAGGGCATTAATCGATGGACTGGATGAGATGAAAAAGCATCATTTAGAGGTCAATAGTCTGCAACGCATCCACGGGCAAAAATAAATCTGTCAACCGACTGAGTTACGCGATGTAAGGGGTGTTGCCAGCGCATGCATTCAGAGGATCAAAAGGACAACGCAGATCTGGAGCTGGTCAAAAACCGGCACCTTTTGGCCTATGGCAGTAGTCGGCTGGATCCGGCCATTCGTTTGGTGGATCGCGCCAGAGAGATTGAAGCGGCCACCGATATCATCCAGGGTCAAGTGCATGGCAAACTTGCTTTAATACAGGAACAAATCCGGGCCTTGCAGGAACAAGCGCATGCAGTCCTTGATCAGAGTGCCCGCGATCTGGAATTGCATAATGTGCCCTGTAATTTTGAAAAAAAAGCCGGCCAGACGATCCACCTCTATCAAAAAAAAGATCAGCGCCGTTGCTTTTCGTTGCTTTCGCCCGCGGAATGGGGACGGGCCCTGCCGTATGAGTACGTCGCCAGCTACGTATTGCAAAGTGACCGCAGCTTCAAGGAAGTCGGCCGCAAGACTGCGGCGTCGGATCAATAAGAAATGCAATGCCTTTTCATCTGTATCAATCTGTGCGCATTGAAATGCTGGCCCGACAACTGGGCCGCCGGATACAAATAGAACAGCAGGGCGATCCGCTGGCCCCGCTTACTGTTGTGATTCCCAATCGCAACCTGGAACGCTGGTTGTGGTTTCAGTTAGCGGATCAATTCGGTGGTGTCGCAGCCAATTTACGATTTCAGTATCTGGATTACTTTCTGCAAGAGACTCTCCTGGAGCTTTATAAAATCAAATCTGCGTATCTGCTTACATCTATAGAGGAGCGTTTTAGTCTGGAGCAGTGCCTGGGGGCCGGAACACAATCGGAACTGCATTATTTTACGGCCTGGTGGCAATCCCGTTCTGATCCCACGGACGCCCGCCTCGCGCGCTACAATTTAGCCGCTACTCTGACGGGGATTTTTTCTGATTACGAGCGCCATCGACCGGACTGGATCCAGCTTTGGATATCCAGGCCTGATTACAATCCGCCAGCAGATCTGGCCGTGGATCACCAGCCCGCCTTTCGGGCCCTGGGTCAATTGTACCATAGTTGGCACGCATTTATTCAGCGCTCCAGACCTTCGCCGGTCTTTACTTTTTATGACCTGTTGCGCGGCAGTTTGCAAGCCGAAAAGCACAGCAAGCCCAAAGGCACTCCAAAAAGAATCTTTATCTTTGGAATCTCACAATTCTCCAGATTGCACCATCAAGTTCTGCTGGCCCTGGCCCAAAATCACCAGATTGAACTTTTTTGGCCCACAATTACGGACGGATCCCTGCAGCAAAAGCCCGCGGCGCATTCCATGGGCAGCAATCATCCGTCCGCCTGGCTGAAACCGGAACAGGATATGCGTACCTTGCTGGCAGAATACGGCGGATCGAATGCAATGTTAGCCCCTGATTCCAGGAGAGAGGCTGACGCAGCAAACGCAAATTCCGCGCCCACAATGCTGAAGAGTTTGCAGCGCGATATCAGACAGGCGACCGTCACAAGCGCTCCCCTGGATCATACGATCCAAATCCTGGCCAGCCCGGGCAAAAGGCGCGAAATTGAGGCGGTGTATCAAAGCATCCAGCACAATCTCAAAGCCAGGCCGGATCTCAAATTACACCAGATCGCTATCCTGGCAACCCGGATTGAGGAGTATCGCCCATGGATAGAATCTGTTTTTTACAAAGGTTTACCCGGCCTGCCAGAGCTGGCATGGAACCTGAGTGATTACCAGACTGAAGATGAAAGCTATTATTTCAAGGGTTTGATCGGTCTGATTGAACTGAGCGCTTGCAAACCCTGGCACTGGCCAATTCATCAAATGCTCGCTCTTTGGGAAAATCCTCTGTTTGCCCATGCGCTCGAACTGCAAGATGCGGACCTGACGCTGTGGCGGCAGTGGGTCAAGGATCTGAATATTTATGGCGGCAAAGCGCTGCATAATCCCCGCCGCAACTGGCAGCCGGCCCTGGATCGGCTGTACGCCGGTCTGGTGATGAGTTCGCCCGATCATTTCCCGGACTATCATCCCGGACACTGGATTCCATATGCGGATGATAGCGGCGAATCGCAGCAACTGGTGAATACTTTGTTCCTGTTTCTGCAAGACCTGGCTGACCATCACCAGATATTGTGGGTAGATGTAAAAAAACGCGCTTCGCAATTCATCACTGCCTTGCAGGAGTTCAGCAGTCGCTATTTGGCTATTCCCGAGACCGATCAACGTGAAGCGGGAGTAGCTCGTCATGTACAAAAGCAGCTAGCAGAATTGGCCCACAATCGATTCTGGATGCCCGAATATCAAAACGCAACATTCATCAAAGCCATCATCACAGACAGCAAGAAGGAAACCATTGGTCAACGCGGTCAGTACCTGGTGGAAGGGGTGACAATTGCCAGTCTACAGCCGATGCGACCCATCCCCTTCGAGGTGATATACATCGTTGGGCTGGGCAGTGATTTTTTCCCGGGTCAAAAAAGCCAGATCGCGCTCCAATTGCGTAATTTTCAGACCAGACCGGGCGATTCTTCCTTGCCGGAGCGCAATAACATGCTGTTACTCGAGACAATCGCGTCTGCTCGCGAAAAGCTGTACTTAAGTTATGATTGCTATGATGGACGCAAGGATCGTAGACTGCTACCATCGCAAAGTTTATTGAGTTTGGTCCGTCTACTGGAGCAAAAAAACCCTGGCTTTCAGATCCTGGATGGTTTAGCGCTGATGAGCAAGGTGCGCTCCAGCGCTACGGGCAGTTCCGGCAAAGAAGACGAGGCAGCAGATTTTCTGACAGCCTTTTATGATCACCCATGGGGAGCCCGTCCTCCCCGTCACCAACCAGGGCCGGCGAACAAACAAACAGTGGCACCCCGGGATCCAGAACAGTCCGCGGCCCGACCAGTCGCCAGCCATGTAATAAAGGCCGCCAGCCTGGCGCATTGGCTATCCAGTCCGGCCAATCACATTGTCCGCAATCAACTGCAAATCAACCGCTTGTTGGCGCCAGATAGCAGCGTACCGGCGGAACCTTATTTTAATACCGAAAGCTACCCCGTCATTTTTAACAAGCTGTTGTGCTCCTACGGCGACCCTGCCACCAGCGCAGAGCAAGATCGACTGCAAAAGGAATGGGATTTTCTGCTGCGCACCGGACAAACTGCAGCCGGTCTCTTTGGCGATTTCGATCGTTCAAGCCTGCAGAATCTGCGGCGTCAACTGGAATCCTGCCTGGCTTCATTTCCTGAATTGCGAACGATCGGGCCCGTGGAACTGGCTCTAAAAGGACCGGCCTGGTCTAGCGGCGTGGATGATTCACATCTGAGCGCCCGGGAATGGGATGCCCGCCCTTTTTTTGTCCAAAGCCGCGAGTCACTGCTGAATGTTGCTGCGGACCAACTGGAGATCTTCTATTTCGCCAGGAAAAGCAGCTCCCCGACTCGTCTGCTGAATGCGTTTATCGATTTATGCCTGAGCGCCTGTCAGGTGGTTTCCGACAGGCCAGAGCCAACCAGGTATTGCTTGCACTTTCTGGAACTGGATTCAAAGAATAATATCAATCCGCGCCTTTATGAATGGGAGCTCACTGTGAACCAGATCGAGCAGTGGCTGGCGCAGCTCTGTCAACAGTACGAACAGCAGGCTATTGACTGGGTGTATTTGGAAGCCATTCAAAAAAGATATGGTGTGAATCCCTTACAACAGGTGCAAAACTGCTCGCCGGCGGAATTTATTCAAGAAATGCACAAAGTCTTACAAATCTGGCCGGAACTCTTTTTTAAAAAAGATCCCGCATTGCGATTCTTTTACGAGCCTGAATTCAGCGCCGTAGACCACCAAAGGGCCTTGCAACGATTCGGCTTGTTCTGGAGCGGCAAGTCACTTTGATCCACCCCGTGCAAACCATTCGCCTGGACCAGAGCGCGCTTTTGGAAGCGTCCGCCGGCACGGGTAAAACCTGGACCATTATAGAACTTTACTATCGCTTGATAACAGAACCTTCAGCCCAGGCGCATCACTGCGAGGTTGCGAAAATCCTTTTAGTCAGTTTCACTGAAAAGGCCTGCAATGAATTATTTTTACGTCTGCAACAAAAACTACTGGACAGTCTGTCGACATGCAGCGACGGGCAGACAAGGCTGCGTCTGGAAACCGCTCTTGGCGAGCTTTCCCAGGCACCGATCTACACGATTCATGGTTTTTGCAATGCAATACTAGGTCAGTATGCATGGGAAGCCGGCATCAATCAGGATCCTCAATTGTATGATGATAATGCATTAATGCAGGAACTGGCTCCGCAGGTGATCGCCAGGCTGCATCAAACCTGGAATCAGGAGCTAAGAGACGATGGACCCTATGCTCATTGCAAGCAGGACTGGCTGCAATTATTGCAAATCAGCGGTTTTCCCGGCAAGGGACAAGATGATCGCAATTTGTGGATTGAGAAAATCAAACAAATCCGAACGCTGCGGTATGTGCAGCCCTTCCTGCGAATCCATCCGCATCCCGGGAAAAAAAGCATCAACCTAATCGGACTCCTGGATCAATATGTAAACAAACTGACTTCTTTCCTGCAGCGCTCCGCGCAAAGGCTAGTATCCAGAGAATCGGTTTTAAAACAATTTGCCGCCCTGAAACCGCAGGGCAACTGGCGCCATGCCAAATACGATTTCACGGCATTCCTTTTTGAAACATCGCATACAGAAAATTTACTGCAAAACTTTCAGAAGCTCAACCTGGAACTAAATCCCGCTTTTCTGGAAAACAAGGTGAAACTTGGCTTTCCTTTGTTGTATCAGACTCTCAAGCAAATGCATGGCTTCCAAAGAGGTTTTACAGCCCTGGCAAATCTGGTTTTGCTGCAATTGGCCGCCGAGCTCGACAGGATGCTCGCGGCCTATAAGACCCGACAAGGCTTCATCAGCTATGATGATATGCTCGTTCTGTTCCACAAGGCTTTGCAAAAACCAGCCTTTTGCAAGCGCGTTGCGGACAGTTTTAGTGTTGCCATTGTGGATGAATTCCAGGACACGGACCTGCTGCAATGGGACATTTTTTCGACTTTGTTCATCAAGGCTGACAAACCGATTTTTTTGGTTGGGGATCCCAAGCAGGCCATCTACGCCTTTCGCGGCGCTGATGTTTACGCCTATTTGAGCGCCCGCCAGACCATGATGGCCCTACAAAACCAAAACAAGGCCCAACGACTGGATCTACAAACAAATCACCGCTCCTCACCGGCGCTACTTGAGTGTCTGAATGAAATATTTCAGACACCGGAGTTTTTTGCTGCCAATCGACAGTGCGGAATTGAATTTGTGCCATCCCGTCCAGAAGCCAGTGAACACAGGGTGGTTGGCGTTTTTGATCAACAACCAGTCATCATTGCCAATGACAATGCTGCCGATGCCGTCGTTCATTCCCTGCAAAGCCGGCGCTGGTATGATTTTATTTTAGCTGAAATTCGACGCCTGCTCGATCAGGCCCCCTCCTTTTGGCACAAGAACCAGTATCGCAGCTTGCAACCCCAGGATATTGCCATTTTGGTCTATAAACACATGGAAGCGCGGCAGCTGGAAACGGCGCTGCAAAGGGTCGGTATCCCGGTCCAATACTACAAGCAAAGCGGGTTATTTCAAACAAGGGCTGCCCTGGAATGGCTCATTCTACTTTCAGCGCTTGAGAAAAAGACCGTTTCTGTTGATCTTTTGTCCAGGTGTTCCTTCTTCAAAAACCTGGCCACTACAGACAAAGTCAAAAAAGACCGGATCATTGAGCAGGAACTCCAGCAATGGCAATCGTTGGCCGATCGTCGTGAATGGTCGCGACTCTGGCATCAAATCCTGCTGACAATCCGGATTGGTGTGTCAAACCAGACAGACGCCGAGGCGCAAAAAAACCTGACAGAGCACCTGCAACTGCAAAGTCAGCTCGAAGAACGCTTTTCCTGGCGCCATTTTTCAATAGCCCAAATTCGCAAGGCCTGGCAATTAAATGTCACCGGCGACGACGAATCCAGTCCGGAACAGCACTTAATAGAGTACACACCCGGTATACCAGCTGTGCAACTGATGACAATCCATAGCGCCAAGGGACTCGAGTTTCCGGTAGTTTTTCTGGCCGGACCACTCTCCAACCCGCCAGGCAGATCACTGCAAAGCTTTCATCATCCGCGCAATCTGCACTCGACCCTTGATCTCAACCGGGCCCAAAAAGAACAGATTCAGCTTGAAAACAGGGCGGAAATGGAACGCCTGTTATATGTTGCCGCCACCCGTGCGAGTCAGCGCCTGTATCTGCCTTTGTTGCGGTCCGGCAAGCAGCGCAGCAAGGGGCCCCTGCACGAACTATTGACCCCGGCTTTAGATCATTGGCTGGCAGAAAAGACGGAACGCAAGCAGCAATCCCTGATTGATATGGATGTCAGTCTGCTAAATGGGCATGCAGTTCCCGACAGTTATCAAGATGTCCTCCCGGGAACGGACCCGGCAGAAACGGATCAAGAACCGATCAACCGACAGGCAAGCATTTTTGGGCCCAACCAGAAATTGCCCGGCCCATATCGCCAGGATAGTTTCCTGCGATCCTTCACGGGCTTGATTCATCAAACTCGGGCAGATGATACCGAATTAGTTCCGGATAGGCCCGTCCTGCCGCTGAAAACAGATGATGACAACCAGGCTCTCGTATGGGACGCAGATACAGAAGCTGACGTGGATGCTGCGCACTGCGCCGATCATTTTGAATTGCTAAACAGAATTCGGGGGGCCGAAGCCGGGACGATTTTGCACGAACTATTGGAAGCCATCAGCTTTCAGACCTCGACGCCAGGGGATGGAAAAACCTGGCTGGGTTGCTTTAACAGACGCCAGCAGAATCTGCTGCGAAATACAGCCACTAGCCTTTCCAGATTAGCATTCCTGCCCTCTTCGGGCGATGCGATGCTACACAGTTTGACCGAGGAAATCGCCGAAATGATATATACTACTTTGCACCAGCCGATTCACTTTCGCAATCAGGAGTATTTTACCCTGGCCCGGATTTCAGAGTCCAACCGGACAAGCGAGTTGCCTTTTTTCCTGCAGGAAGACCCTGCTCACCCAACGGTGCCCACAACCTCGATAGCAGCAAACTGGCTGCACGGTTCCATTGATCTGGTTTTCCAGTACAATGCAAAATATTACCTGCTGGACTGGAAAAGCAATTTTAGCCCGGAGGGGTATGCACCCATCAGTCTTGAGGCCATTATGAAGCAAAAACGCTATTTTTTACAAGCCCGGATTTATAGTCGGGCCTTGCATCAATATTTACAGAGCTGTCTGCCGGGTTATAGTTATGAATCCCGTTTTGGGGGCGTCTGCTATTTCTTTTTACGAGCCATGCACGCGCATAAGAAAAGCTCCGACGGGTTGTATTTATTTCGGCCGAGCCTGGATGAACTAACTGATCTATCAGCCTGAGTAGTCTTGCCCATGATCACCATGCAAAAAATTAAGGGCGCTTCAC
>JAGRNA010000071.1 GCA_020441005.1 Leptospiraceae bacterium | reverse complement strand
AATCTGATTGGAGCCTGGGCTATGTACTTTGCCGGTGAACGGGTTCTGGAGCTGGCCCGCAGGGTTCATAACAGCTTTGAACGCCCGCAGTGGCTCAAACGAATGCTGAACGAACTGGTATCCGAATCTGCTATGGAGCGCACTCGCAGCTGGTTTCAGAGATACGGACTGTGGTTTGTAACTTTGTCTCGTTTCTCAGCTGGTATCCGTTTTTTTGTCAGTATTATCGCCGGGATCAGTAAAATGAATCTGCTGGCTTTCAGCCTGGCCTTTAGTCTGGGCGTACTGATCTGGAATACCCTGTTGTTATATGGCGGCTTTATGCTTGGTGACAACTGGATGCAAATACTGGATATACTCAAGATCTATAACCGAATCGTCATCAGTTTGATCATTTTGGCACTGGCCGGCTTTGGCTACTGGCGGTGGCGCGCGTCTGCAAAAGCAAAACACGTAATTGACAAAGACGAATCGAGCAGTGTGTGAACCATCACATCGTAAACAGGTCTTGAATAGCTGTGTTTTGAACCGACAGATACCAATCCGAATTGCAATACACAGCCTTATATTCTCTTTTAGCAACTTCACGCTTTAATTGATCAAAAATTAGCTGCGGCAGGCGGGCTTCGGCAGCGGGATCAATCCAGAGTTCCAGGACCCCAAATTCGTTGCCGTTACGAACCTCGGCTGCCAAAAGACCCTGGGTTCGACCGCTACGTTGATCAAAGGCCTTTAGAATGACTCCATTCCCGACAATCAGGCTTTCCAGCATTTCCCGCTGCTCTGCTTCTGATTTAGAGCTAAATACACTCGTATGAGCCGATGCCCGCAGACAAAGCGTCAAATCCGCCAGGTGCTGTGCCAATAATTCCGGCGTTTTCAGATTGTAGATGGCAAACATCCGGCCATGCTGGCCGCAAGCGCTGAAAAGGCAATGCAGACCTGTCTTTTGGCTTGTCAAAGCAGCTTTTGGCCCAAATCTGATCCTGAGCTATGAGTCGTATCTATCAATCCCTACCACCCCGCGGCAGCCGGATCGGAATTGCTTTCTCCGGCGGTTTGGATACACGCACAGCGGTTGCCTGGCTGAATGACAAAGGTCTCGAGGTTTACGCCTACACCGGTCATCTGGAGCAGCCGGATGAAGAAAATATCGAATCGATTCCAGATATCGCTGTAGAGCACGGTGCTCGGGAAGCGCGTCTGGTCGACTGCCGCACCAACCTGGCTCGGGAAGGGATCCGCGCCATTCAATGCGGCGCTTTCCATATACAGACAGGCGGTAAAAAATATTACAATACAACCCCGCTAGGCCGGGCGGTTACCACAACCGGCATTATCCAGGCCATGCAAAATGATGACGTGCACATCTTCAGCGATGGCAGCACGCACAAAGGGAATGATATTCAGCGCTTCTACCGCTACGGCGTTTTAATTAATCCGCTGCTGCAGATTTACAAGCCCTGGCTCGATTCGGCTTTTGTAGACGAATTTGGCGGACGCAACGAAATGTCAGCCTGGTTGGAAGCGCATAGTTTACCTTATTCGCAGTCGGCAGAAAAAGCCTATAGCACCGACAGCAATATGCTAGGGGCGACGCATGAAGCCAAGCGGTTGGAGTTCCTGAACGAAAGTCACTTTCTGGTGGATCCGATCATGGGAGTGCGCTTCTGGGATCCGGATACTGCCATTGAAACAGAAGAGGTCACTGTTCGCTTTGAAAAGGGCGAACCAGTGGCGATTAATGGTGAACACTTTGATGATCCCGTAGCTCTGATTTTGAAGGCCAATGCAATCGGCGGGCGTCATGGGTTGGGGATGTCAGACCAGATCGAAAACCGGGTAATAGAAGCGAAAAGCCGTGGGATCTATGAGGGGCCTGGTATGGCTCTGCTGCATATTGTTTACGAGCGCTTGCTCAGTGCAATTCACAACGAAAACACAATTGACCTTTATTTTGAGCATGGCCGCAAACTGGCCCGGCTGCTATACCAGGGCCGTTGGTATGACCCCGAGGCGATGATTCTCAAGGATCCGATTGCCCGCTGGGTAGCGCCAGCCATAACCGGACTGGTGACCCTCGAACTGCGCCGCGGCGATGATTACAGTATCGTAAACACGGAAAGCGTGAATGCCACCTATCATCCGGAGACTCTCAGTATGGAAAGAACCCGTCAACCGGCGTTTGGGCCGCTGGACCGCATCGGAGCCCTGCACATGCAGGATATGGGCATCGATGCCAACCGCAAGGTACTACATAGCTATATGCAGAGCGGCAAGATTGAGTCGCACACACCCGAAATCTTTTTTCCCAAACCCGGGGATCTGGAAAGCTTCTCACCACCGGCCACTACGGAGTAATCACAAATTGATGCCCAGCGGTCGCAACAGCCCGGGATTCTATTAAAAAAAGACGAACCCGGTCCGTGGCCCGACATCCAAGGAAAAGGACTTTTGTTATGAAAAACCCAAAGAACACTATCAAATCAACGTTCAAGTCTAATTTGCTGCTTTTGTTAGCAGCCAGCTTAATGGCCGTAACAGGCGCTTTTGTCTCCCTTGAAGCTAACCCGCAGTGCAATCAGGCCTGCGATCGCTTCGAAAGTTGCGCTATTGAGATATGGAAGCAAAATGGTCGCACCATCCCTGCGACAGAGAAAAGAAAACTCAAACCCGGCTGTATGAACACCTGCCAGAAGCACTCAGCTGCCGTCATGAGCTGCTACCAACAGGCCAGCAACTCCTGCATGTCTTATTGGCAGTGTATCAGTCAAAAATATAAACAATAAAAGCCGGACTCTGACGGTTGCTCAGGCCGCCTCCAGTGCCAATAATCTTTGCTTGCGCCAGACGCCGCCGGCGTAGCCGCTGAGGCCCCCGCTCTTGGCGATGACCCGGTGGCAAGGAACCAGAATTGCAATCGGGTTTTTGGCGTTCGCACCGGCAACTGCCCGTACAGCTGTCGGTCGTCCTGTTGCGGTGGCTTGACGCTGGTAGCTCCAGGTTGTCCCATAGGGGATGCGGCATAAAGCCTGCCAGCTTTGCTGCTGAAAATCAGTCCCCAAAAATAGCATTGGGACATCAAAGCTCCTGCGCTCCCCGGAAAAATATGCCCCTAATTGCGTTTGCAGTTTTGTAAAGAGCGGATGACTACCGGTCTGGATTTCGGCCCGCAGCTTGCCTGCCAGGCGACGAATATGACTGGTAGCCATGTCTTCAGAATCATGAAACTCTAGCCAGCATAGCCGATCTGCATAAACTCCGGCCGACAGTCTGCCCAGCGGGCTTTCCAACATTTGAAACAGAATTGATTTCATCAGGGCATCATGCATTTTTCAAAGCCGGGACAACTGGAATGGCAGCCCATATACTCACCTAACTGGCTTTCATCGGGGAATTTTTTTTGGCATTTGGCATCACAGGCTGCAAATTGCTCACACAAACTCATTTTTTGTTCCGCAGCGGGAGGAGTTGCAGATAAAAAGCCGCCAAAGCTCCAGCCAACCTGGCCGTCATACTCAATCCTGGTCCAATGCCCCTGCTTGCCGGACACAGTCAGCAGCTTGTCGGATTGCTCCAGCACTTTGACTTTGGTACCGAACGGGACCAGCCCCAGCTTGTCAGCATTTGTGCTGGAATCGGCCCTGATTACGAGCCCACTGCGCGCGGTCACGTACATGTGGATAGAATTGTCAGGGGTATCATCACCACAATGCACGTATACCAGTGCGCTAAGGGCAAAGAGAATCATGAGGATTGTGTGTTTCATTTGTGTTAACCTGTATTGTTGGCTGGGCATTTCTGTTCTTCAAACTGCCTCGGACACCAATTACGAAATCAGTTTGTAAGTTCAACAAATAATATCCTTCGTCTGTCTGCCGTCGTTGAAAAAACCGCCTGCGAACCAATTGCTGGTCCTGTAATTGTCAGTATGCATGGACGCAACCCAATCCCCCATGCGGGAAAAACCACTTGTGCTACTGACCGATTGACCCATAGTTCGGGATAAACAGAGGTAAGTGTTATGAATCCTTTTCGTAGAATGAATCAAATTCAAGGCCATTCTGGAAATCTGCTTTTCGTGGCCGCTTGCCTCGTTGTTGGCAGCGGACTATCTATGCCCCTGGCCGCCCAGGAGGAGTATCAATTCTACCGCCTGCCGCCGGTCCTGGATCAATTTCCGGACTTGAAGCCTGTGGGCACCGCCGCCTGGCTGCCGGTCTATTCGGTGGTACCCACCGAACAGGAATTAAATGCCCTTGCCTGGTTTCCGGATGGTCAGGCCCTCGCCGTGGGCGAGAACGACGGTAAAGAGGCCGGCCATATCCTGAAATACGATTTACAAGGCGAGCAAACTAGCTGGAAAGTGCGCCCCTTTCCGCCGGGACCGGTCAACAAGCGCTATATGGCGATTCGGGAGCTGCAGGTCAGTCCAGACGGCCGCCTGGTAGCCGCAATTCCGTATTTTGAACACAACGACAAGGATATCGCTCTAGCGGTTTTAAATGCGTCCAATGGCAGTCCCCGGCATATGCTGCGAATCAAGAGTTTTGTGCCCGAATGCCGGGGCACCAAAAACGGCAGTCCGGTCATGCTGCAGCCCTGGAAAATGCATTTCGGGGCCCGGTCGCGCACCTTGACAGTCTACTATAGAAACGAATACAATATCAACTACGGAGATTGCCTGGCAGTCAATGATGTCTGGTTGATCCAGTGGGATTTGAACAGCGGACAAAAACTGTGGCAGTACCAGATACGCACTGACGCTGTACCCGAGTTCCAGATACCGGAACACGCCTGCATGAGCCGTTTTAACATGGACCTGACTGCCGATGGCCAGTACTATCTGATCGGTAATTGCAATGGCCAAATCTTTGTAGTCAACGCCGGCAACGGCCGGGAGGCTTTTCAGATCCAGAGTTTCCTTGAGGTTTCCAAACGCCGCAAGCTGCCCGGAACATACCGGATCATGAATGTCAGCGCTCATCCGGTGCACTCGAATCAGGTCTACGCTGTAATCGGGGATGCCGGCCGCAAATCACTGATCGCTGTCGCTGATCTCAAGACAAGGCGCTTCGGCGAGCAGTTGATCACAGCCCAGCTGGATGATATTGCCGAAATCCGCTTTAGTCCGGACGGCCGCTTGATGGGAGCCGGCTACAGTAATGTTTTTACCTGGGACACCAAATTGCAGCTGGTTCTGACTGCGTTGTCTGGCTATCAGTTTCAATTTCATCCGCGTAAACAGCAAATCGCCTTTCTGTCAGGCAAGGATGTTGTGTTTGTGCAGCAGCGGAAAGCCCGCACCCTGAACGTCGGCCGGCAGTGGCAAAAAACCGGGTTGCAGGTCGCCGCACACACGGCCTTTTATGCCAAGGCCCAATCGGGGGAATTTCAATATGATGTGGATGTATACGACGACCGCGAGCGGGCGTATTCCTACGACGAAGAATACCACGCCGGTGATAAATACCGCAAACCAGGCGAGCTCTTTTTCAAGGCCTACCAACAAGACCGGGTTCAAATCCGTTTGATTGGCGGCCGCAGTGAAACCAGTTATCGTGAACTGGCCGCCCAGGCAGCCAACTGGGGCCGCTCCTATCCCGATTTGACCGCTTTGGGCGGCCGGACAGGGGTGAACACTTATGTCATCCGCGATCCCGCCGAGGATCAAATCAGCCCGGATATCAGTATTGATCCCGCTGATCAACAATGGGACTGGGAGCAACACAAAATCGAGTCCGGTGATGAAGACGAGGAAATGGTCTATGGCATCAACACCTCCCGGCCGGCACTGGTGCTGGCAGCACTGAAGGCCGGCGCGAATCCGAATCTACTGTCACAAATCGGAGTTCCGTATCTAAGCCTGGCCTCTACAGACAGCGAATATGGAGTTGTGTTGGTGCGCATGATGCTGGATCACGGTGCCCGCCCTGATGTAACCAGCAGCATTGGCATCACAACTCTAATGACTGCAACCTATAACAACAAACTGCGGGTCATGCAGCTCTTGATTGATCGGGGGGCCGATGTCAATCATCAAAGCGCCGCCGGCCGCACTGCGCTGATGTCTGCCGGCCGTTATTGCAAAGTTGATGGAGTCAAGCTGCTCTTGAAAGCCGGTGCCAGGGTTCATCTGCGCGATAAGGAGGGACAGAATGCTCTGGACCTGGCTAAAAGTCACTGTGACTACCAGAGTAAAACCCGACCGATCAAGGCATTGCTCGAAGCAGCAGGTTTAAAAGACTAACCCGGATGAATAGCAGCCTTACTATAATATGCTGACCGCCCTGCGATATGCCAGACAGCCCGGGACCCGGCTATGATAACAGAACTGATCTTGCTCATTTTGCTCCTGGGTGGACTATTTGCTGTTTGGCAGCTGAAACAAAGGTCGCATAAACTTTGGAGCCTGGCGGCGCTGCTGTTGGGTGGGGCACTGACTGTCTTTTTGGGCCAGGTATTGGAAAGGGACAATGAACAGGCAGACAGGATTGCGGAGCCAGAGGCCACTACGGCGGTAGACCAGGCTATCGCAGCCCAAAATGAGGCGATTGCCGCAGTTCGGAGCAAAAAGCTGCTCAATGACGCCCGTACTCTGCAGCCCCTGGTTGAAAGCCTGGCCACACTGCCGCATGATCAGTACCAAACACTATGTGCCAATCTTGAGCGCGGACTAGCAGCTAAACTGCAATCCATTCGATCGGATCTGGAATCCCTGCCGGCAAACACAGCGCTCCATAATGAGATGCGGGCATTACTGGACTGCCTTGATTGCAAGGATCCAGACCGCAGCGATTGCCGTGAGTTTTTGCAAGCGGTCGACTAGTCCGACCGGCCGATCAGCCCTGTGGACAGCCGCAAATCGAGCTTTTTAGATTAAAAATCCACCTTGCGATTTTGACCAGTGTTCCAAGTATGCTCCTAGATTGATCAGGTATGGATTACAAGGTTGAAATTGACAGTGAACTCGAAGAGCTGATCCCGACCTACATCGGGAACTTGAAAAAGAAGGCTGTCGATATAGACGCCGCTCTGCAAAGCGATGACTTTGAAACCTGCCGCATACTCGGCCACAATATGAAAGGCTCCGGCGGCGGTTATGGCCTGGACTTTGTATCGGAATGCGGCCTGACAATTGAATCAGCCGCCGAAAAAAAACAAAGCGAAGCGATTCAGCAAGGACTCAGCCAGCTGCAGGATTTCCTGGCAAAGGTAGAAATCAGCTACATCTAGAACCCGGGTTCCATTGCATTAATTCCTATGCTGTTTAATTCAGCCATTTTTCTGATCCTTTTTGTGGTGTTTTACCTGGCCTACTGGCCGCTGCCAGTACGGGGCAAACATATTCTGATTATTATTGCCAGTTTTATTTTTTACGGCTGGTACAGTTTTCCCTTCCTCCTGCTCTTCTTGTTCATTCTATTTTTCAGCTACTACATCAGCATCCCGATTGTACGGCACAAATCGAAAGCTGCCCTGGCGGTCGGTGTCGGTCTCTTGGTACTCAATCTGGCATTCTTTAAATATTTTTATTTATTTGCTGCGGGACTGGGTCATCTGTTTGGTCTCGAATACCTGATTGATATCCGCCGGAACCTGCAAGGCGATTACGGCATTGAAATTATACTGCCAATCGCGATCAGTTTTTATACCTTTCAGATTATCGCTTATCTGGTTGATTGTTACCGCGGTACCATCAGCGAGCAGATTATCCTGCGCAAGTACATTGTGTTTATTCTGTATTTCCCGCAATTTATCGCCGGTCCGATCATGCGTTCGACTGACTTTATCGAACAGATTGATCAGCCTCGGGCCACAGAAGACCGTATGCTCAACGGCTCGCTTTTATTGCTGCAGGGTATATTCAAAAAGGTGCTGATTGCTGACCAGATCGGCGCTGTAATCGGGCCTGTTTTTCAAAGGCCCGAGTCGTATGACTTTACCATGCTCATCATCCTGATCCCGGGCTTTATCTCGCAGATCTATGCCGATTTTTCGGGTTACACCGACATGGCGCGCGGGATGTCCAAACTACTGGGATACGAAATTCCGGAAAACTTTACCGGACCGTTCCTATCCAGCAGCATGAGCGAACTTTGGCGGCGTTGGCACATCACACTGTCTACCTGGCTGCGTGATTATATCTATTTTCCATTAGGCGGATCCCGGCGCGGCGAGGCCGCCACTTATATAAATCTGCTGGTCACCATGGGTTTGGGCGGACTATGGCATGGAGCCAACTGGACAATGCTGGTGTGGGGGATTTATATGGGTTTTATTATCGCCGTCGAACGCTTCATGAGCCAGAACAAGATCCGCATTCTACCCGAAACTTTATGGGCCGAAGGGATGCGAAAATTCTGGACCTGGTTTTTGTTCGGGATCAGCGGGATTCTGTTTGCATCGCCGGGCATTGAACAGGCCTTTCAGATTTTCGGCGGGATTGCGGTCGGCCAACGAGGCAGCATACTGGCCAGGTTCGGGCTGGTTATCGTGCTGTGCATTGTTGTTCTAGTATTCAATTATTTACAGTATTCCGACCGTTTGAAAAACTGGCTGGGTTCCAGACGGGGACTGCGCTACGCTTTGGTCGGCCTGGGCAGTATATTAATAACTTTACTAGTCGGCATGTATGGCGATACCAGCGGCTCGTTTATTTATTTTTCTTTTTAAGACAACAGTGCGGCAAACCTGAACATGCTCGCCGTTGTATGGCACAGAATCAAGATTTTCTACGGACCGACTCTGCTAAACCGGCGGGTCTGGCGCCTGTCTTTGCCGGTCATGTTGGGGATGAGCACGACCACTCTGGTGATGCTCGCCGACACTCTGATGGTCGGACAGCTGGGAGCGCCTGCCCTGGCTGCTGCCGGAATGGGCGGAGTTGTTTTTTGGACTGTGCTATCCTTTTTGATGGGTGCCAGTTTTGGAATCCAGATTTTGACAGCGCGTTACTTCGGCGCCCGGGACAGGCTGCGGCTGGGGCAAACCCTGTTCAGCTCCATCCTGCTGACCTTGCTAACCGGTATCCTGATTACGCTGTGCTTATGGCCCGCGGCCCCATGGATCGTCCATGTGCTCGCTGATGGCTCGGAGTTCCAGCAGCAAACGACGGATTTCTTTTTATGGCGGCTGACCGGCCTGATCAGCTGGTTCCTGGTTTTCGGCCTGCGAGCCTGGTTTGACGGCCTGGGACGCACCGAAACCGGATTTATCGCATCCATCCTGATCATGGTAACCAACATTCTGGGCAATTGGCTGTTGATCTTCGGCAACCTCGGATTACCGCAGATGGGCACCAACGGAGCCGCCCTGGCTTCCAGTCTGGCAAGTCTGCCCGGTCTTTTGTACCTGACGATCATGCTGCTGCGACCCGATTTCAGGCAGTATTGGCAGCCAGCATGGTTTGAGCGCGTCCGTATCAATGCCGCCGTCCTGCGACAAATGATACTGATTGGATCACCGGCAGCCATCGATAACCTGATGCTGAATCTGAGCTTCAGCCTGTTCTTCAAGCTGGCGGCCGAGATCGGTACCACTGCGGTTGCCGCCAGCAATGTGCTGATCGCAATTTTCAGTGTAGCCTTTATGCCGGGTTTTGGATTCGGTGTCGCGGCCACCACTTTGCTTGGTATTCGCATTGCACGGCAGCAGTACCGTATTGCCCGTGCGGGAACACTGCGCAGCGCTCTGTTTGCATCCACCTTGATGAGTGTGATCGGTCTGTTTGTCTTTTGGCAGGCCCCGTGGGTACTGCAGCTCTTCACTGATGATCAGAATGTGATCCAGGATGCGCTGCAAGCCGTTTTGATCATGTCGATCGTACAGGCCGCTGACGGCTGGCAGATGACAATGGCCATGGCCCTGCGCAGCGCCGGCCGGGTGATGCAAGTCCTGACAATCTACAGCTTGAGCAGCATCCTTTTTTTTCTGCCGGTCAGCTGGCTGCTTGGTTTGTACCTGGAAATGGGCACAATGGGCCTTTGGGCCGGCTTTGCGCTATGGCTGCTCTTGCTGGCTTTGATATTTGATCAAACCTTTGCCCGGTTAAACCTGAAACTCTGTAGTCAGACACTGACTGCGGCGGACTGACAGCCAATAAAAGCGGAGGCCTTCCGGGAATCGGGGGCACTGTCAGTTTACAAAATTCACTGACCAAAAGACAGGCGTCATTCGTCAATATTTTAAGCCAGAACAGGCACCAGACGTAAGAAGAGTGCGCTAGAATTATTGAATTTCAATAAATTCCCTGATCTGTTTTGAGTTGTGGGTGAAATCGCTGTCTGCATAAGATTTAAAATGGGGAAGCCATTTCGCCTGATCCAAAGAAAGCTCTTTGTCAGAATTAAAATTGATTCTTAAATAGTTATCTTTTAAGAGAAGTTTCACCATATTTGAAGTGGATTCGGATTGAGAATTTAAGATTAAATTTATCAACGCCTCTCTGCGCCAGCCAGTCAAGAATCCCCACCATTTTTTTTGTATGTTATGAAAACTATACACAGTTTTTCCCGTACCAGTTCCAATTGAAAAGACTTTAACGTTTGCCGGAGGTTGATTTAATCGAGTAGTTGCCTCGATATAAGCAGCTAAAGATGGATTGTTGGCCCATAAGCCGCCGTCGGAAAGCATGTAATCTTCCATCCTATGTGGATCGAAAAAGGTTGGCGCTGCACAGGATGCCATAACCGCATCGACTATCTTAACATTTTGATCTCGGACAAAGTCTTGGCTGTATGCAGATTTGAACACATGTACACATCCACTTACAATATTTGTAGCAAATATCATTAGAGGGGCACTAATCTCACCAAGTCTTTTATCTTTAAACACATCATACAAGATGCTTTTTAACTGATGCATTGAATACCTTGATTTAAAAAGTTTCAAGGCCCCACCGAATTGTTTTTGGAAAATATCAGCACCATGATTGAAATACATATCTTTGATCGTTTGAGCCGGAATTGCCATAGCCAAAGCCGCTGCGATGATTGACCCTGTACTTGTGCCAGCAATCATGTTAAAATGCTCACCACACTTGATGGAAAAGTTCTCTTCAATTCTTTGCAAAATATGTGCGGGATAAACGCCTCTTATTCCGCCTCCATCGATTGATAGTATTTTAAATTTCATTTTCTTACCTCGCCAATCCCGTTATTGAGCGACTAAAGTCTTTCAAGTTGCAAAGCTCTGATTTTAAGGCTTTAGAAGGGACATCTAACAAATCCCGAACTGCGCTACTATGGCAATTGCGAAGTTTTTTATTTGATCCACAGGGGCATAGGCTATGTCCTCGATAGAGATTTGGAAGTTTTTCGATAAATGAAATGATTTGATTAATATCTGTAATTGCCAGGATTTCCTGGTAGTCCTGATATAGGCCGGCGCCACCGTGCTCCAGTTCGCCAAAGGGTGTTACTCTATAAATTGAAAAGTATTCATTGCTAAATAGAAATGGAAAGACTATCTTTTCAATAAAGTTGAGGAGTGAGGGATTGGGTCGAAGTATGCTCTGAATTCTGAGTGAGGATCCAAGGCACAAGGAGCCCGTAGCATTGACGTGAAATGACTTCCGTACTTTACCACCAACTTCATAAACCAAAGGCCATTCAGCTGGAAAATTGTTAGGAACTACAATCCTTAATTTATATAAGCACTCAAGTGCATATCCCTTGTAGTCATATATGAATAACACAGTCCCTTTGAGGGTCAGGCTTTCTTTATTGTATTCAGATTCGAGCTGAGTGTATTTGGACAGCACACTCAGCTTCTCCTTTTCTAAATGCGAATTCACATTGAAATCGCCTCTTTCCATGGTTTTGGCTGGGCATTATTGGTAATAACTGGAATTGGCGAGCTTTCTTTAGCCCGGTGAGAATTGGAACCATCCAGTTGATTGTACTCTCTGTGAACAATATCCTCGCCAAGTTTTTCTTTAAGTGATCTAAGATTGCTATCTGTAAGTTGATTTTCGAGTTGATCCCAAAATACAATGAATTCTCTTATATAAGCTTTGAATACTGAATACAACACAGGTGTTTGGATCCATTTCTCTGCGAAGTTCTCATCTTTATCAGATGGATTTGTTATTGTCGGGATTTCGGTTTGCGATAAAAGATTGGAGTATATAGAGCTGAGAATTTGCTTAATTGCTCCATGCACAGTATTTTCACCAGAGTAATACTTGCCAGCCAAAGTAGTTAAAATAATGCTTATCGGTTTTTTCTCCGGGTTTTCAGCAAAAAATAAATCGCGGTGATGTTTCATAATCCGTACGGCTTGTTGAAGCGGCTTTTTATGGTCATTTGTTTCATGAGCAGGTAAAGGTTCTACCTCAACCTCTCCTGAGAGGGTCACATGTTCATCAAACTGGACTCTTTCCACTGTTTTATTGCACTGAGCTTCAAACCATTCAATATAACCTTTTGGATTACTGTATGTCCAGTCTTGCAGACTATGATCAGGGATTAGAATACGACTATCTATGCTGCTTTGATTGCGGCAACGAGCAGGAATTACATCCATGTGGAATTGACCAGAAAACTGGATTTGGGCACAGCGATTTTTAGGATGCAATTTAGGCGCATAGTTGGCGTTCTCTCTGAGCCTTTTTAGTAGTTGAGATCGCAATTCAGATGGTGTTGGTGGATCACCTAATTGTGTATCAGTAATTTCCAGAATGAAATCCAGATCGAATTCTTCGCCATCGAGCATTGGCTTATTGACTGTCCCCAAAGCATAAGAGCCTTGTGGATACACTAAAATATCGAATTTCTTAAAATAGTCGCCTTCACAAATCCATTTCTGAACGGTTTTGTAATGCACGGCTACCTGGTCACTGATATGTGGCGGCAAATCCAGTGATTGTCCGATTTTTTGTAATAGTTGTTCTAATGGTGTTTTCATAACACTCTCCTTTGAAGTAATAATTGAAGCTGTTGAATCAATGATCTTTGACTCAATAGCTTCTTATTAGTGACATAATCTTTAATGAGGCTTTAGGAGGTCTCATTAAAGATAAAGAAAAGTGTTTAGAAATGCTTGACTAAGTCAGGACCGGTATTAGCATCTACCGAAGCAACAGTTGACGTAGTCAGCTAAGTCCAAACGGATCTTTCCGTTCAAATCCTCAAGTTCCCGCTTGAGGATTTGTTTTTTTATGTCTCCAACCAAATATTATGCGAGGTACTAAATTCTTGTCAAGTGATATTTAAGTGAGTTGTGATTTTTTTAGCAATCGGTGGTGTTATTTGCTAATTATCCAATAATGAAGTGGATTTTTGCAACATATTCAGGAGCATTTTAAAAAATCCGACCCCTCTACACCCGAAAGACCTTCATTACTTCATCTCCCAGGTGGTTAATCACTTTCACCGCGATGCGACCACCGGCGGGCTTCGCAAAGGGCCGGGAAACATCGCTATTCAGAGTGCTCCATGCATCTTCGTTGATTTCTGCTTTCAGAGTGGTCTTCAGCGCTTTGTAGGGATCGTTTGCGCCCAGAAAATAGGCCTGTCGTACAAAGAAGCTTTCCTCGTTGTAGTCTGTGTCTATGAACCACAGAGCAATGCTGTCTGCATCGCCGCTTACGATTTCGCCGGTCTGGGGTTTGAATACATCGATTCCGTGCACCTTGACCTGGATTAGATCGCTGTTCTGGGCGCCTTCTTTGACGGGCAGAATCTCAATGTCCGGCTCGCCAAAAACCACGAATAGGTTTCCCTGGCCGGTGTTTTTGAGCTCCGAAGACATATGCAGATCCGGATTCATGCGGGCTTTGAGTATCGGTATCTTGCCCAGTTTGTCGAATTCCGAGGCATGGGCATCAAAGTTAAACGCACAGGCAATCAATACATCGAACCCTGCATCCGCCGCTTCCCGGGCAGCGGCTACAAGATCCGCGCGTGATACGGTGCCGAATTCCGGACCTACGAATACGCCGGCCCGTCGGTCGTTCTTGCCTTCGGAGTAGTTGCCTTCCGCGCATACGTATTCGCCTGGCCAGGCATTCAAGGAATGAAACTCTATGCGATCGGACTTCTCTGCCTGCTGCACTCCCGCCGTGAGTAGATTGTCCAGAACCATCTGCACAAAATCTTCGGAATCGCCGGAACCGGCGGCCTGGGGCATCTTCTTCTTGAGTGGGTCGATGACTTCGCCGTCAGCATCCACCACAAGCATGCGGTGGGGCGAAAGACTTTCTACCGTAAACGGCCCGGCCACCCGCACTTTGGATTTATCTTCGTACGGCCGATCGTAAAGATACTCCTGATCGGCCTGGGCGGCTATAGAAGCATCGATTTCCTTCTGGCGGGCGATGCGGGCCTCCCACCACTTTTCGTGGAGCTTTTTGGCTTTGTCGCTGACCTTTACTGGCCATTCCGTATCGTCTTTGGCCTTCTTTGACTTGCCGGACTTCTCTTTTTCTGCCTCGGCCTTTGTCTTTAGCTCGCGAGGGATTTGCCATTCCTCCCAGTTCACCGATAGTTCCTTGTTTAGATCGGCCCGTAATGGCTCCAGGGTTTCCTGCCATTTATCGTAGATTACATCGATCTCTGCATTGTTGGCTATGGACTTGAGCGTAATATGCGGTACCCGCTCGTAGACAAATCCCTGACGAATGTCTTCTTTCACAGGCCGGTCTTTCACCGTCGTTCGCGACACTTCCGATTCTTTTTGCAGTCCTTCTTTGCTATCGGCCAGTAGATAGTAGGGATAGCGCGCCCCCATGATTCGGGATCGCGCAATGGCCAGCGCCACCCGCGATGTATCGATGGTAATCCAGCGTCGGCCCCATTGTTCGCATACGGTGGCGGTGGTGCCGGAACCGCAGGTAGGATCCAGCACCAGATCGCCGGGGTCGGTGGCCATCAGGATGCAGCGCTTTATCAACTCTGAGGCCGATTGAACGACATAGACCTTAGGGTCGCTGCGACTTTGAATACCGCCTACATCTGTCCAGACATTGTGCATTTCGTAAGCACTGAAATCGTCCAAATAGCGCACGTAGGCGACCCCTTTACCTTCCGGCTCCAATCGGCGTGCTTGATCCAGACGGATCATGCCCGCAAGATGAGTCTTCCAATAATTGCGAGACGGTCGGATCTCGCGTCCACGAAAGGGAACAGGAAAGTCTCCGGGCGGACGCTGGCTGGTCACCGTGTCCTTCCGAAAAATCCGATAGCCGGATAGACTTGTATCGAAATCTTCAATTTGAGATATCGGTAATCTACTTCCGTCTGTCAGCTCTGCAAGAGTGTATTTCGAGGCACCATCCCCTCCATAAAGCTTAGGATACCAGAGTGCATTGAATTTTGCGTCGGTCTGTTTCTTCGCATACCATAGGATGAAATCCGCGATTCCAGAGAGTAGCTCCGCGGTTTGGCCGCCTGTTTTTGTGGCTGTAATCTGACTAACAAAGTTCTCCTCTCCGAGCACCTCATCCATCAATGCGCGCACCCGGTGCACATTCTCATCGCCTATCTGCACAAAGATCGAGCCTGAGTCTTTCAGTAGATCCCGGGCCACGGTGAGTCGATCGCGAAGATAGGTCAGATAGGAATGGATGCCATCTCGCCAGGTGTCGCGGAAGGCCTTTACCTGCTCCGGTTCCCGGGTGACGTGATCTCTGTTTCCGTCCTTTACGTCCCGGCTGGTGGTGCTCCACTGGAAGTTGGAGTTGAACTTGATTCCGTAAGGAGGATCAATATAAATGCATTGCACCTGTCCGCGAAGGCCTTCGCGTTCCGCCAGGCTGGCCATCACCTGCAATGAGTCGCCCAGGATCATGCGGTTGGTCCAGTTCTGCTGATGGGCATAGAACTCGGTGCTTTTGCCGGGATCGTCCAGGCCATTGAAGTCTCCCATAAGATCGCCAAATAGGCTGGGGGCTTCTTCTTCGTCTCTGGCGCGCTGGCGGCGTTCGGATTCCTTGAGTAGATCGTCAATGAGCGCTTTTGGATGCACCTTCTCCTGGATGTACAGAGGAGGGGCATGGACCACAAGATCGGACCAATCCTGTTCATCTTTGCCCCGCCATACCAGTTGAGGATCCAGGTCCCGGTTTCTGCGCTCGTAGGCCAGACGAATGGGAGTCTTGTCGGACTCATCCATCATGGATTCGTATTCGGCGGTGGGGATGTTGGTTCGCTTGTCGGCGGAATGTTTCAGTGTTGCTACGTCTTTCTTCTTGGCCATGTTGGTTCCTAAATTCTGGGCTATCGTTCGAGGCCCGTTTTCGAGCCCGGCTGTGCGAGTGTGATCGGGGATGGATGAATCGAAAAATTAATCCTGTTTGAGGATTGCCTCCAGGGATTGAATGAGAGAAGGCAGGCTTTCCTGCAGGGTCTGCCAGAGGACGGATGCCTCTACATGATCATAGGCATGAATCAGACGATTGCGCATTCCTATCATCTGTCCCCAGGGCAGCTCCGGGTGGCTGTTCCTGAATTCGGCGGACAAACGAGTGGCGGCTTCTCCTATGATTTCAATGAGTCTCGTGGTAGCCAGAATTCGTAGACGGTCTTCCGTGTACTGTTGTTCTGACATCCCGTCTACAAGCTCCCGTGCTTCGATGGCGAAATCGAGCATATCGCCCAGGGTGATCGTATCATCCCGTTTGCTCATAGACCACCTTCGATGTGTTTCGAATTTCTTCGCCCAGGGCCCCGCGCAGACCACCGAAGGTAGTCAAATCCACCTTTCTATGGAAGATTTCTGCAAGCTCCTGTTCCATATCAAAGAGCTCAAAAAGGCCCACTTTGTGATTCTCGGGAAGCTCAATCAGAACATCCACATCGCTTTGGGGGCCAAAGTCATCTCGGGTGGCGGATCCAAACAGGGCCAGCTTGCGTAATCGGTGCTTCTGGCAGAATGTGGCCAGCACTTTTTTGTCGTAGTTTAGGGCGGTTATCATCTGACGCTACTCCAGTAGAGAACTTCAGGGAACGAACTGACAGTAGAAAGCAAAGGCCAGCCCGAAAGCTGACCTTGCGCCCGCCGCCTAAGCGCACGGTGGGATATCTTCCAGTTATCAATCAGTCTTCGGCTTTTGTCAAGCAAGAATAATGACCTGGTATGTGACAAAAGAGTAGAAATTTTATAGAGATTGGCAGATGCGCATTTTAAGCTTGTAATTTCAGGATTGTCTGGAGTCACTTTTGCTACCCATCTTCTAAAACTCATCCTTTTAGCAGCTCTGCCACCAACTTTTTAAACTCGCTGTCAATTTTATAGACGTCTGTCAGCTCGGCAAAGGCCCACTGGCCAAAGCGGCCCAGTTGATTGACGCCCGGGATCCAGTAGTGACGCATGGTATTGGCCTTTTCGATGGCGTCTTCGCCGCGAAAGCCCTTGATTTCGACTATCAGATGAATCGGCTCCCGATCCTCTTTTTGCAAAATGACAATGAAATCGGGCAAGTAGCGCCGCTTGCGCGGTCCCAGCTGATAGGGTACTTCCAGCCCCAGGCCATGATTCTTGACATACGCGCGTACATTGGGATGAGCCTCGACCACCCGGCAAAACTCGGCCTCCCATTCGCTGTCATAAACGACATAGTTCACATGACAGCGATTAGCCTGGGTGGTCCAGAGCTCGCTCTTGCTAGTGCGAAAATAGACGTAACGGGTGGAAGCTTCGGGGTTATAGGAATCCAGCAGGGCGTGGATCTGTTTTTTACCGGCTGTGCCCTCGTTGATGGCGGCCTTGATGCGCTGGGCCGCCAGATCGGCTGTCTCCGAGTACAGCAGTTGGGCGGGAAAGGTATCGCCGTTACATTCGAGGCAATGTTTCATCCAATCGGTCGTGATTTGCTTGAGTTGACCAAAGAGATGCAACTTGGGTTCATCGCCGGCGTCGCGAAATTGGTGAAAGAGCAGGTGCCGGGTCAGGTGCATGGCAATCGTCGCTGGTCGCACAGCTGCCAGGTGCGCCAGGTCCAGGGTCTCGCGTTGACCCACAATGCCGCTGATCAGTGTTTTGGAGGGTCCGACCAAAGCGGGGGTCAGCACCAGGCGGGTATCGGCTGTGAATTTGGCTTCGAGACGGGTTTCCGGCAGCGCCACCCGGTAACCGGTGACCCGGGGAAAGCTGATCTCGAGGTGCTCGCGATCGTTCAGGGCCAGCACTTCCACCGTTTTGCGCGGCTTGACGGGTTTGGAGGTGACCGGGCTGGCCGCAAAATCAAAGGGCACGCCCAGAATATCGGCGTACTCGACCGGAAACAGGCCGTTCTCGTCCAGGTCGTAGGATTGGCGGCGCAAGGCCCGTCCCACTACCTGCTCGCAAAGCAGCTGAGTACCAAAGGCGCGCACACCCAGGATGTGAGTCACCGTGTTGGCATCCCAGCCCTCGGTCAGCATGGAAACTGAAACCACGCAGCGAATGGATTCGCCTAGTCGGTCCTTTTTGCCGACCGTGTTCATGACCTCGCGCAGGATCTGCTGTTCGGAGACTTTTTCAGCGGCGACCGCCCCATCGCGCTGGGCGATTTCCTGGCGAAATGTTTCCAGTTCTGCTGCCGCTATCTCTTTGAAGTCCTTGCTGAGCGCATCCCCCGATTCCAGTTGCTCGCTATCGATCAGCAGGGTGCGCGGTCGCGCCAGACGCTGGCCCTGATCGTCGTAGTTGCGAAATAGCTCGAACCGGCCCTGATGAAATACAGAGCTGCCGTCATCTTTTTCAGCCTGAAAACCGGCAATATAATCCGCTATCAGCTTGGAGGATGACGTGTTGTTGGCCACAACTATGAACACCGGCGGCACGTCCAGTTGCGCTTCCAGCCAGGCCTGATACGTTTTTTCGTAGTGGCCATAGAGCACATCCAGCGCGGTTTGCAGTTGGACCGGCAGGCTCAGCGGATCGAGACCTTTGGACCGGGAACGCCCTTTTTTAGGCATGGCCTTGCCAATATACTCCCACAGATTGCGCAGTACCGGCATATCCGCTCCCGGCACATTTCCAGCAATCGGCACCCGCGGCAGCTTGACTATACCGCATTCAATCGCGTCCATTAACGAAAAATCGCTGACTGTCCAGTGAAAGAGCGAGCCTTCGTTGTAACCGGAGCCTTTGAGAAAGAATGGAGTGGCACTCAGGTCGACCACAGTTTTGATTCCCAGTTTCTGCTGGATTGTTTCCAGTCCGCTGATCCAAACCCGGGCGGCTTCATTGTTCTTTTTGGCCTCGTCTTTATCCTCTCCTTTGAGAGAGCTCGTTTCGTCGGTGTTCGGCTTTTCGCGATAGCAGTGATGGGCCTCGTCGTTAATCACCATGATATCCTTGAGCCCCATCAGAGCGGACATGCTGCGCCGGATCATCTCACCGGCAGTTTCTTTGGTCTTGATCTCGGGACCGCGGCCTTGCAGCAGTTCGCGCCCGCCTTTAGCAAGCTTGAGTTTTTCGCGCAATTGAAAGGCATGATAGTTGGTGATTACAATTTTGGCCTGCTCCAGGTCACGGCGCATATCGGTGGGCACTAGTTCGCGGTGCCAATAGTAGTTGTCCGGATCGTTGGGCTGTAAAACACGCAGTCGGTCTTTGATGGTGATCCCCGGGGCTACAATCAAAAAGCCGCGCGTCCAGGACTTCGAGGCCGGCCGCCGTACGGCATTGACAGTCTGCCAGGCGATTATCATGGCCATCACAGTTGTCTTACCCGCACCGGTAGCCAGCTTCAGTGCGATGCGCATCAATTCCGGATTGGCCTCGGCGTTTGCATTTCTAAGGTGATTCCAGACATGCGTTGCGGTGTTGTCTTTTTGTTTGATTTTGGGGGCCACCTCGAGCAGCCAAATCAGGGTTTCAATGGCTTCTACCTGACAAAAGAAAGGACGAATGCTTTCAAAACGGTGATGACGCCAGTATTCCAGCAGCTGGGCTGTTTCAGGCGTCACCAGCCAGTCAGCCTGATTCTGGAGTTTACGCCAGGTATCTACAGCATGGCGGACTTCATTGATGATGGAGAGTGGATCGTAATCCTGGCCGGCGCGCACTGCTGTTGTATCAGTGAGAAAGGCAATTTCTGCCTGTTTGCCGGCACCCTTGCGTTTCTGCGGTTTGGGAATCGGTGTAATATACTCGCTACGGCGACGACTGTCCTGGATCTTGCCGGTCGGTTGGCCACTTTCATCCAATACCCAGTGCCTGGCCGGGTATTCGTAGGGCGAGTTCAGGATCGGCTGTTCAAAGAAAGATTGAGTTGATTCGGTCATGTGGGAATCTGGCTCGGCTTGCGTCTAATATTTTGCACATGTAAATCAGTTTTTCAGATTAGCTTAGTGAAGCACTTTATCAGGAAAAGAACTTTTTATTAGAGAAAAGAATGCTCTGTATTAATCTTTTTGTCACAAATGATAAAAACCAAAATCTTTTTTGTAGAACGGATTGTATTTGAATCAATACAAAGCATGGCTAATACATCCCCATGACCTATCGCTCCCTCATCAAAGACCTCAAGCAGATTGTCAGCGCCGGTTTGGCCGAACAAAAGCAGGACATGAATCTGGCGACCACGTATACCAATTGGGAGCTGGGCAAGCGGCTGGTGGAAGTCGAGCAGGACGGCGAGGCTCGGGCGGCATACGGCCAGCAGGTACTGGAGCGAGTCTCGTCGGATTTGAAGCAGGCCTATGGCCGCGGTTACAGCGTTGTCAATTTGCGCTACATGCGCCAGTTTTCGCAGCTGTTCAAGAAGAAGAGCATTCGTAAAGACTTGCAGTGGAGTCACTACCGGCTATTAGTTCAAGTCAAGGATGATAAAAAGCGGCAGAAGCTGGAAGAGCAAATTGTTAAGCAGGGCTGGAATTACCGGCAACTGGAGCTCCAGATTCAGGGTTCTAAAGGTGCTGATAAGCTTGTTCCAGGGCTTGTGCGGCCTACCGGAATTCCGGGTATTCAGCAGGTCCGACGGATTATGGAAGACGGTCAGGAGCTGGCTTTTCTGGATTTGGGTTTTAATATCTGGCTGCCTGCCAGGGGGCGGGCATTGGATGGATATGCTGACCGGGATTTGGTGCTTGTCGAGCAGGGCAGCCTGGGCTGGAAGGTGACAGCTTTTAATGGAGACAAGCTGGATCGCTGGTTGTATGCGGCCAGGCTGGATTATGTGGTCGATGGCGACACGATTGTGGTGTTTATCGAGCTGGGGCTGGGAGCGCGGACGCGTCAGATTCTGCGCTTGAACGCTGTCAACGCCGCTGCCTTGACTGAACCTGCCGGGGTGCAGGCGCGCGACTATTTGGTGGAGCAGATCGGTGATGCAGGCAGCGTATTGCTGCGAACTTACAAGCGGGACAAATACGCCCGATTTGTGGCCGATGTTTTGGTGGGCCGTTCCGGGGACAGTGTGGATGGTATGCTGGCCAACGGCCTGTTTTTGAATCAGGCGTTATTGGACCAAAATCTGGCCATCCGGGCTTGATAAAAATGCGTGACAATGACGGGAGCCAGGGCACTGTGTGTTATACTGGTTCTGTTTTGAATTCATCACGCAATGTGATGAATTCGATTTGCCGATGGTGGGCTGCCTGTCGGATTTCCGATCTGATTCGAGAGTAAACAGGCAGCCAGCAAAATACTCTAGGATATTTACTAAATATCAAATAGGGCCTTTGGTATTCCGGGGCTGGATCTGCCCAGTGTATCATACCACGGGGGTGTGACAAGGATTCGCATTTTTCGAAAATTACCGGTGCCAGAAAGTGGATTGACAAAATGCCCGTCGTGTGATAAGTGCCACCAGTGCCCGGCGAAGGCGGGCTGACGGGCCCCGCTTTATCACGAGGCTATTTGAAGCCCAGCCACCAGGTCCACCCCGCCCTCACACTCGGGGGTTCAGATCTGTCCCGATGTAACCTGGATGGCCCACTAACCGCAGTCGTGAAGCTCAAGGGCGCGGCCCCTCTGTGAACCCCATACTCCCTGTGGTAATAATTGAATCGCAGAGACCACAGAGTTTTGTCCGGTGAGCGTCCCTGTTTCTCGGGGCAAGGCCACCTGGAGCTTAAGCGGACAGAAACCAAAAGTTGCCCGCTATCAACGCCGGGTTGGCTCATATGTCATTCACGCAGCAAAGGCAGCATCCCTTGCAGTAAGGCCCGCGCCAGGGATGCGCAGGGCCTGGTCTGCCGCAGGCAGACCGCAGCGATAGCGAAGCCCGTAGCAGCCCGATGACGGCCGGAATAAAGAAATATTTATTGTACCAAATGCGTCAGCTTTTGGCCGCCTGATGGTAGTGCGGGTAGATGTAGTGAAGCAATTGCGCTCACCTGGCAAGCGAAGCAGGAGTGCGCAGCCACCGGACGCTTAAAACAGGACGTTTTACGCGTCCGGCCAGGTTGAGTGCAATTGCGGAGCAAGCGCTACAGTAGCGCTTCATCAGGCGGGTTTCCCCCCGGCCGGCAGGCGCCAAAAACCGAATCGGGATGCCGGAAGCCAGTTTGTAAAATACTTGTTACCCATCTGTAGCCCCGTAACCTGGAATTGAGCGTTAGAGAATGAGTAATTTGAGATTTCAGAATGCCCTGCAGGGAATCCCGCAGGCTGTTCCGCCGGTCTGGTTTATGCGTCAAGCCGGTCGTTATCACCAGCATTACCAAAAGCTGAAAGAAAAATACAGCTTTGAAGATCTGTGCAAGAACCCCGAACTGGCCGCCCGGACGGCTATGGGTCCCATTGAAGACTTTGATTTTGACCTGGCGATCCTCTTCTCCGATATCCTGTTCCCCCTGGAAGCGCTGGGCATGGGCTTGCGCTATAACCCGGGACCCCAGTTCGACTGGCAGATTCAGGGTTTGAAGGATCTGGAACTGTTGATACCGGTTGATGATGCGATTGGTAATCTGCAGTTTCAAAAAAAAGCCGTGCAGTTGACCCGTTCCATGCTGCCGACAGACAAGTCTCTAATCGGCTTTGTGGGCGGTTTATACACCCTCTTCAGTTATGCAACGGTGGGCAAGCACAACGGCCGCGAACCTTTGCCCTTGATGGCCCGTGACCTGCGAGACGCTTTTCTGCCCATTTTGGAAGAACTGCTAGTGCAGAACATCGAACTGCAGCTGGCTGGCGGCGCTGAAATTGTAATGATCTTTGATACTGCGGCCGGCAGCTTGTCCCCGCATTTATTCCGCGATATTGTACTGCCTGGTTTACAGCGCTTCGTGCGCGAATTTCCGGGCAAAATCGGCTATTATGCGCTGGGGGTCACCCGCGACCATCATTCCATGCTGAGCAATCTCAAGGGCCTGGCTGGATATGGAATGGACCACCGTTTTGCAATTGAACACAGTCTGGCCGAAAATGAAGGCCAAAAATTTATTCAGGGCAACTTTGATCAAAGTTTGTTATTTTTAAATACGAGCGATTTCGAGCGTTGTTTTCGGGAATGGCTGGCTCCCATCAAGGAACTGGCTGTCGAGGAAAGAGCCGGCTGGGTTTGCGGGCTGGGTCATGGTGTCTTGCCCGGCACACCGGAAAAGCATGTACGCTTGTTTGTAGAAAAAATCAGGGAGACCTTTGGATGAGTACTTCGGTTAGCAGTCTGATCGGCAAATATGATATTCCGGCCCCGCGCTATACCAGTTATCCGACTGTACCCTACTGGGAAAACGATCCGAATCCCCAGGAATGGATGCATTCTGTAGCCGGAGCTTTACAGCGGCCGGACGCTGCCTGGGCCGCCTACATTCACGTCCCTTTTTGTGAAACCTTGTGCTCGTTTTGCGGCTGCAATACTTCCATTTCGCGCAATCACGATATTGAAGACCCTTATGTGACTGATGTACTACGCGAATTTGATCACTACCGACAAAATGTACCCGAGCTGGACAAGGCTCCGCTCAAAGAAATCCATTTTGGCGGCGGTTCGCCCACCTTTCTATCAGCCGGCAATCTGGCCCGGGTAGTTGAGGCCCTGACCAGCCGCGGGGTCATCGCTGACGAACATGAATTTTCTATCGAGATTGATCCCCGCCGGGCCCGCGCTGATCAATTGCAGACCCTCTACGACCTGGGCTTCCGCCGGGTCAGCCTGGGCGTCCAGGATTTTGATCCTGAAGTGCAGCGGCTGATCAATCGCAATCAACCCTACTCGGACACAGTGCGGGTCAGTGAATTGGCCCGGTCCATTGGTTACACTTCGGTCAATTTCGATCTGGTGTACGGACTACCGGCCCAGTACCTGGAAACAATTCGGGATACTGTCAAACGAACCATTGCGTTAAGACCGGACCGGATTGCCTTGTACAGCTACGCTCATGTCCCATGGATTAAAGGAGCGCAGCGCTTGTTCACCGAAGCCGATCTGCCCTCCGGACCAGACAAACGGGCGCTGTACGAACTGGCCCGGGAGATGCTTTTGGAAGCCGGTTACCAGGAGGTCGGTATGGATCACTTTGCCCTCGAACAGGATCCCTTGTGGCAATCCGCCTTGCAAGGCACCCTGCATCGCAACTTTATGGGTTACACTTCACGGCGCACGGAACTCCTGTTAGGTCTGGGCAGCTCGGCCATCTCGGATAGCTGGGATTGTTTTCATCAAACCAACAAGGTATCGCGCAAATACCAGAAAGAAATTCAGGATACCGGCCATTCAACCCTGCGCGGGCACAAACTCAACGCCGAGGACCTCGAATTGCGCGGCTATATTCTCGATGTGGCCTGCCGCCTGAAAACCAGACTACCGGATGATCTATACGCTGATGTGCAGGACTGCCTGTCGGAAATGGCCGCTGATGGTCTCGTCCAATTCGAGGACAACTGGTTGATCGTAACGGAATCCGGCCGAGCCTTCCTGCGCAATGTATGTATGGGCCTCGATCTGCGTATGCGGCGTAACAAACCCGAAGCGCGGGTCTTTTCCCAGGCAATCTGATGGCCGCACACAACAGACACACAATCCTGGGGGCCGGCATTACCGGCCTGCTGCATGCCTGGTACGCAATCAAGCGCGGCGAAGATGTGACCCTGATCGAAAAAGCCGGCCGGGCCGGCGGCCTGATCCATACCATCCATAATGAATTTGGCATGGCCGAAACTGCCGCGAACGGTGTGATCAATTCCAGCCTCTTTGAGGAATTGTGCCGTGACCTGCAGCTCGAAATGGTGACTGCGAACAAGGACGCCAGCCGCCGCTATATTTGGCAGGACGGGAAACTACGCCGGCTGCCGTTGAAACTGGGCGATAAAATCCGCCTGTTCGCCGGGATCGCCTTTAAAGATGCGACTGTGCAGCCCGGGGAACGCCTGGCTCATTGGGGCGCCCGGGTATTGGGACCTTCCGCTGTGCATAGTATTATGCAGCCGGCCTTTGGCGGTATTTACGCCGGCGATGTCGAACGAATGAACGCCGAGCTGGTCCTCAAGCAGCGCATTCTAGGCAAGGGCAGTATGATGCGGCAGCTCAGACTGAGCCGCAAAGAAAAAAAACATCTGCAGCCCAAACAGCGTGGCCTGGTCAGCCTGCGCTATGGTATGGGCAGCTTGACCGACGGACTGGCACGTTTTGTGCGCGAAAATGCGGCTGTACATTACAATTGTGAGGTAGCAGATATCAAAACGCTGCAAGCGAATTGGCCGGCGGACCGGTATACCCTGACAGTGGGAATTGCCGGTCTGATTCCGCTGGTCAAGGCCCTGGCCCGAGAGCATGGATGGCCGGAGCCGCCGGTCGCAGCGCTGCATAGCTACAATCTGCTCAGTGTGACCCGCTTTGGCAGCGATCCGATTGTCTCCAAAAAAGGGTTCGGGGTTCTGTTTGGCCCCGAGGCTCCCCTGCGAGCTCGCGGTATTCTGTTTAACAATTTTATTTTTCCTGGCCGAGTGCATCAGGATAATTTCTCGGAAACCTTTATTTATGGCGGGGCTTTTGATAACCGGGTCACCGATCTGGATGATGAGATGGTCCGGCAGCAGGTCGAACAAGACCGCCGGTTGCTAAAAACCGACAGTCTGCCACCCAGGCATTACGCCATCTTCCGCTGGAATGCGGCCTTGCCGGCTTACGAAGATGAATTATTGCATTTTAATACATGGCTGGACCAGTATTTACCGGATTCCATCCGCGCCGAGGGCAACTTCCGTTATGGGATCGGACTATCCACAATTCTGGAACGCGCCTGGCTGTTGAACAGTTGACTATTCCTGGCTGCATTGTACCAGCGATCCAGAATTGATCCAGGGTCGGGCAAGCAAGTATTGCCGAGTCCAACTAGACCAGGCCCGAAGCCTGTAACCAGGCACTCCAGTCCGGGTGGTCAAAATGGAAGTCCTGGTGTTTTTGCCAGGCATCCAGAGTGCCCACATCAATAAAGCTGCCATTCAGCATTTGGCCATTCAGACGACCCTTGGCAGCCAGTTCGCGCCAGCTGCCTCCCAGTTCGAGCTGTGTACCAACTTGCCAGACAGGCAGGTCGGCGGCGCTTAGCACGCTGTAGCCAATGTAAAAAAAACGACCGGCAGAATCAAAAGCAAGCCGCCCATCCGCCGCATTGAGACTGAATGCCGTCACACTGTCATCGAGTCGTCTGGCCAAAAAGAGCGTATTGGGCCGATCCAGGCGGACTGCCTGATCGGGATGGTCTGCTGGCGCACAAAGTAAAATGGTATCCGGATTTAGCAGCACAATCCGGTCAGTGCGCCCGATGGACTTGCCGATGCAATTGCACAGACCGCCGGCAGTGCCCAGGATTTGTTCTTCCCTTGAAAAATACAATTCTGCCAGTTTGTAGTTCTCGAGTGCCTCGATAATTTGATCAGCCAGATAATGCACATTGATTGTGACGGCCTGAATGCCCCAGTGATGCATCCAGAACAGGCTGTAATATAGCAAAGGATACCCACCCAAACGCAGCAATGGCTTGGGAGTCTCCCTGGTCAAGGACTGCATCCGCGTGCCAAAACCGGCAGCCAGAATAAAGCCCTTTAGTCGCTGGGCGCTTGTATTTTCAGTCATTGTTGCTGCACGGGCAACAGCTCGCTCAGGCGCGGAATCAGATGCACCTGACAATGTTGCCCAAAATGATACAGACTATCAGGTAGATGGCCGCGCTGGGTAATATCCTCCAGGTTCCGCAGAGCGGACGGCACACTGGCCAAATAGGTTGCATTGCCATTATTATATATTTGATTTAAATAGGTGCCCAGGGCCTTTAGAACCCGCTGGGCTGCGATCAGGTAAAACCATTTACAACCCGGGCGGTGCTCGGCGGGCAATTGTTCCGTGAACCAAAGTAACAGCGTCTCTCTTTCCGCAGCCGTAAGGGCGGTATAGGGGTCATAGAGCAGGCTGGCGACATCATAAAATGGCAGCCCCATACGAGCATCCTGAAAATCGATCAGTACCAGATCCGCCGCCGGGTCTTTTTGATAGATCAGGTTGCGACCGTGAAAATCGCGATGACAAATAACAAATTCACCGGCTCCCGCCAGCCGCTTGCAAAGTTCCGTCAGGAAATATTTCAGCTCATAGCTAGCCGGGTCAGGGATTTGCAGCGTTTGGCAGCAAGCATCCAGGGCCGTGTAGAGGTACTGCATTTCAAAGTCCAGTTTTTCAAAATCAAACAGGCGACTGGCCACCAGCGAAGGAGGCTCTAGTCGCTGGATACGCGCTACCAGACCGAGCGCGGTTTGCAATGCGGCAATGCGTTTCGTTTGTGATTCCGAATCATCCCGGTCGCAGTGATTCAAAAAATCGGTCAAATCATTAGAACCGCCATCGGAAAGCAACAGAGCGCCTTCCATTCGGTTCACAGCATGGATCCGGGGCACAGTAATCCCGTTCTTTTCCAGAAAAGCATTTAGTTGAATAAATCCGTCTTGATCGTGATAGGGTTTAGGCAGACCTTCACAAAGTAAGTACTGTCGCCCGGATTGACGCACATGAATACGGAAATAGCGCCGGGTGGACGCCTCTATTCTGACGGGCTGGATCTGTTCCAACTCCCCCAGATGCGCCTCGGCGAGCATGGCTTTTATCTGACTGACAGGTAATTGCGGTTTGATTTCGGTAGAATTGATCGCCATGGGTGGCTGGTCCTGCGCTTTCTATTATTGACAAAAAAGACGCCCGGTGCCAGATAGAAAGCAGTTTCTTATGCTCCAAAAAAATCCGGTATTATGCGGCTTTCATCTGCAACCTGGCGATGAGCATTTGATTCAATACTGGCTGCGAAATGCGGCGCAGGTGCGAAAGTATACGAGCATCCCGCCGCCTTCCGTTTGGCAACAACCCGGCATTCATTTTATTAAAGACATTGGGCTGGGGCAACTACCGGATCTCTTGCAGTGGAGTATGCCGTTGTTGTTAGTGGCCAATTTACATTCGCTAACCGAAACAGAACACGAATCACTACGCGACCAGTTTTATCAGGCTGGATTAAGCGCCATCTGGAGCTTGCCGCACAACAGATCCATGCTGACTCTGCCGCCCATTTCGATCCCGGCCAGACGGGGAACCATATTTGCCAGCACCTCCGACCCGTTGCTGGTACGGCATTACCGCCAGATTGCTTTGTGGGCCGGGTACGATCTACGATCCGATTTTCGCAATGCCGCAGAATTGCGAGACAACCTCCAGGCGATAGCGACTGAAGCCGAAACAAAGCCCGCCATGCGCGCCCGCATGCCGCTCTTGATTATTGTCGATCTGGACTCAGCCCATCTGGACCCGCTGCTTTTATTTCATTTTTTCAGCGCAGTCCGTCATCAGTATCCGCGGGCCGGTCGCATGATCCAATTATTGATCGTAAAAGATTTTGGCAAGCCGGGCCTGGATCCGCGATCCGTCGACAAACAAATCCGCCCCTGGGGACGTAAAATCTTTCACCCGGCCGAAAGCCTGTTAGTCTTGCTAGAAGCGCTGCACCTGAATGGCAGTAGCGATCAGTTATTAAACTACCAACCCAAAGCCTGCTATTTACGCTCTCTGCCCGAAATATTGTTTGGTCACAATAATGAATTGGTACGCAATACGCCCGATCTGCTGCCCGACTCCGAGGAGGTGCAAAACGCCGGCAGTCGAATCGAAATATTTCGATGGTACTACGATTATCTGGAAAAGCAAAGGCACCAGGGCTTCATGCTAAGCCCAAAACCGGAAACTGGCGCCGTTTATCCTGCAGGGTTGGTCCAAATTTCATGAATGCTGCTGATTTTGTGCATCCCCATATTCGTGCTATGCAGGGCTACGTACCCGGTGCCCAGCTCAATGCCCGGGATGTCATCAAACTGAATTCGAATGAAAACCCCTTTCCTCCCGCAGCGCGGGTCATCAGCGCAATCCAGAGTGCCATCACATTCGATCCTCTCGAAAAATACCCGGATCCTTTTGCGCGCAACCTGCGCACAGCCCTGGCCGAGCGCTACAAAACCCGGGCTGATCAGGTTTTAATTGGCAATGGATCTGATGAGATTCTAACGATTCTATTTCGAGCCTTGCTGGGCCCCCAGGCCGGACTGCTAATTCCGGATCCAACCTACAGCCTGTACCCGGTGCTGGCCGAATTGACGCGCACGACATTACGAACGGTAGCGGTGCAGCCGGACTGGCAGCTTGATCTGGCCGCCATGCAGACTGAACTAGAACAATCGCCCGATTTTTACAAACTGTGCATAATCGCTAATCCGAATGCACCAACCGGTATCGCAGCGGATGCGGAGGCCTTGCTCGAATTTGTCAAATCGAGCCCGTGCCCGGTTTTAATTGATGAGGCCTATGCTGATTTTAATACATTCAGTTTCAGTCAATTCGTCGGTCAAAATGAGCTAGAGCACTTGTTGGTATGCGGCACTTTCAGCAAGAGCTACAGTCTGGCTGGTCTCAGAATTGGATGGCTGACTGCCAGTCCGGCCATGATCAACGAGCTAGACAAAATTCGCGACTCCTACAATGTGAACCGCCTGAGCCAAACTGCCGCTTTGGCTGCTCTGAGCGATCCGACTGAATTTGATGCACAGATCAAGCGCATTTGTGCTGTGCGAGACTGGTTTGCCGCGCAATTACAGACCGCCGGTTTTGAGGTTTTGCCATCCAGCACAAATTTTCTGATGATCCGCAAGCCAGACACGCTTGATCCGGCCGCCTTCGCCAAATCCTGGTTTGAACACCTGCAGCAAAAGAACATTTTGGTCCGCTATTTTCATCAGGCACCGCTTGATCAATGGGTGCGAATCAGCATTGGAACCAGGCAGCAAATGGAATTGCTCTGGCAAATTACGCTTCAATGGATGCAAACCGGTACAAATGGCTGAACAGGATCCAGAAAAGATCCCATTCCTGAAGCTGATCACCGAAGCGGAAGTGCAGGCTGCCGGGTTTAACCTGACGGAGCGCAACCACTTTACCGTTTTTCAGACGATTAAAAAGAACAGCAGCAGTCGCACTGCACGGGCCCGTCAATTGTTCGAGCCTGATATCGCCGGGACCGGCCTGGGACTCGATCGGGTTACCATGGGGCGGGTGTTGAAGAACCTGATTTCCATCAAGGCGATTGTGCAGCTATTTTATTTTGAATATAAAAAGGTCGAGGGCCAGTCCGCGCTTTGGTTGCATCCCGTATTTGCCAGTTTGCCTGAGGATCCTGCCGATTCGATTGAATCCATATACAAGGCCTGTATTGCATCCTCCCTGGAAGCCATTGAACAGTTCTTTCTGGCTCATCCAATTCGCAGCTATCAGGAAGTCTGGCAGGATTTGCTTGATGATTGGCAGAAATTGACAGCCAGGGAACAGTCAAAAACCAATTCCGCATCAACCTTGCCAACACCGCGGGCCGGTGTGCTACAGATTGAAACCTTCATTCGTCCCGGCCATTTTGATCTCATGGCAAACACGGAGATGCTGAAGGATGCCGTGCAACGCATTTATACCAGTGCGGCTGCTGATGAGCGGGTGCTGCATTTGCCAGACACAGGTTTAATTTTCTGCCGCCGGGAAGGCCTCATTGAACGTTTCAAGGCAGCGGAAGACTTTATGCTGGAAAAAATCATTCCGGCCAGCCTCAAGAATACCGAGCTTAAAGCCGGTTTGGGCGTCATTGCCGAAGAAGAGGCAGTTTACTATATTGATCCCAACAAGGCGCACCTGACTGATTTTAGTGTCCGTAAAGCAAAACTTTTGAATGAGCATTTGTGCGCCAACTCTGTTTTGGCCAGAGAGCCACTGGCCCTGCAGTTAATTATTGCACTCGGGACCCTGGTGGATCTTGAATTTCGACGCCAATGGCAAAGCATTATGGAGCAGCAACTCAATGCAGTTCGCGGCCCGCTGTTGAATACCGATGAGCACTGGTTTCATCAGGTCCTGTTCATCAGTCGCAGCGATTTTCAAAAATGGCCCCCGCCTGTGCGTGACGGTTTGTTCTCTGATCCCGGACTTTTTTACACTGTATGGCAGAGACGTTACGGCAGCTGGTATCTCTTTCTAAGGCGCGACCGTGAACTGGTCGAGACTCTGGTTTCTGAAATGGTTCACCTGCCACCAGCGGATTACTGGAAGGTTTTGGCGCTTAGAGAACTCATAGATGCAAATGATGAGTTTTTTAAGAGCTTGTTCAGTGACCGTCAATTCAAGCGGGCCTATGGCCGCATGCTCAGGCTGGTTTATATTGATCATATTCCATTTTATTTAAAAATATTTATGTATTTCGGTTTCCAGCTTTTCCAGAACCAGTCTTTTCAGATCGCCAAGCAAAACATTCGCGATCGGCAAAAGCAGCTGGAACTGCGCAACCTGGAAGCCTTTAATCAACAAACTCGTGCTGCTGAATTTCAGCGCTTGCAACAAATTGACCAGATCCGCAGCGTTGGTAAATTTCGTAAAATACTGGACTTGCTGGAAACAGAGTATTTCACAAAAAAGAATGTGCCGATTGTTTCCGAATTGCAAACCAGGGCCTCGGAGTATGGAATTGAGGATTTTGTTGATTTTGTAAAACAATACAGATTCCAGGTTATCAAATTTTCCAATTTCGACAGAGCCGGTCAATCCATCCTTTGTTTTCCTTTAGATGCTGATTGGCCTTTGCGAGAACATCGCTTGCTGGAGCTGATTTCGGCGGAACTTAAACGCTTGCAACCCGCAGCGCAGACCATAGATCCCGCTGCGCAACCGGAAATCATGCGACGACTGCTGCGGCTGCAAAAATACATGGATCGGCTCGCAAAATCGCAAAAAGCGAATGCGCCTGGCAGTGATGATGATCCCTATTTACGTCTGGAGCGCGAGATACGCAAACAAAAGGCACAGGAACAAGAAACAAATGGCGAAGTGCTGGAAGTTTAACTCTTAAAACAAGGCCGCCAGGATATAAAGCAAAAACACAAGATCTGCAAATCGTCTGTAGCGCTGCTGCCTTTTCCAAAACACATAATTCAAAAGCATCGCTGCCGGCAAAAGCGCACCGCCAAAGGTAACCGGTAAAAAAACCAGTGTCGAGAGGGGCTGAATTTCCAGGATGAAAACGAGCGCAATGCAAAGCACTGTATTTGTCGTACTGAGTATCATAACCAGACAACGATTGATCGGCAAGCCTAACCAAAGCACCTGCGACCAGGCAGACTGGCGTCGATCCAGGGAGCGCTCAAAAATCGCAAAACTGATCAGGTTGGACCAGGATGCCAGAAAAATATGCAGCCAGATGGCCAAAATCGGCCGGTGGAAACCGAATTCGAATTTGCTCCAGGGACCTAAAATAATACCGGTGCTGAATATCAGCGCTACCGCCAGTTCTTTTAACCAGGGCCAGCGACGCCAACGAAAGGCAATGAAAAGATGGGTTGCCGCAATAGCGGCCATACCCATTCCGGCAATCAAGAGCCGCGAGGGCAGATAACAGGTTACAAGGCTGACCAGAGCGCTGGCCACAAACATCAACAAACCGAACCACAGTATACGGTGCTGCTGGAAGAAATGGTAGCGCGGGACTGCAATCTGTCCTGAAAAGTGCAGAGCGTCCAGAAAGTGATCGCCAATGTAAATAATCCAGACAGCCAATGCCAGGCTGAGATAGTATAAGGGTTGCAGCGGTTGTTGTAAAAGTCGGCTCACAAAAAACAGCAGGCTTAGCGCCGCCAGGACAACATCCAGGCTTAGAACTTGCGCTAGACACCATAATTTGTCAATTCGTCTGAGCATGAGTCTGGCTCCGAAAAAAGCGGCCCTTGCTAATGATCACTTGACACCTGTCGGACTGGCTTCCCATTAGGCTGCAGGAGTCTTATTATGCGCGTCCAGATTTTGCGAATCAGCACAGCCATTTTTTTTATCTGCCTGGGACTGGCTGGTATCCTGCCTCAAATAGACGAATCTGTTTTTTCATTAGGCTACAGAAAATATAATCTGGAAGTAGTCTTTGGTGTCATTGAAGTTTTGTGTGGTCTCTTGCTTCTCGCCGGTTTTTGGCTGAGCAGCCGGGACACACTTTTCAAAGTGACCATAGCGGTGCTTGTCATCTGGCTGGTGCGCCTGGCATTGTCACAATTCATTTTCAAAGCCTGGCCGGCCTCTTTTGATGCCATGCTGGGCCGATTGATTGTGGTAACGGCTGAGCTAGTGATTGCTTCCAGTTTGTGGACTTTAACCCGCAGTTACGATTAGTCGCCCACAATTCGGCTGGTTATCTATCCTGGCGTGCCTATGGGAAACGGTTTGCGTAATCCTGGGCATAACCCGGATGAAACTTCATCATCGTTTCGTGCAATTCATCCAGGGACAATTGACCCGGTGCATTGGGTTTCTCCAGATAACCGTAGCTTACCAGTGACCCAAGCACAGGATGCATGATTCTGGAAGATAGTCCATTGGGACCCATTGCTATGGTAATCAAATGATCATCGAAATGCGTCAGTAGAAAGTGACTCAGGCGCTGCATGTCGCGCATATCATTGGCATACACTGCGATCTTGCAAGCCTCGCAATTGAGCCGCCGCGATTCTTCGAGAATGCGCAGTAATTCATTTTGTGCGGGAGTTTTTTCGAAATTGTGCGAGGAAAGAAAAACACGGCATCCGGCCGCATGCCCCATTTGCACCAATGCCTCCCGGTCCGGGCTTTCAAATTCAATATCGATTGCATGGGCAATACCGGCCGCTGCTTGAAACACGGCGGCTCGATCGGGCCTGGTCTCCTCCGTCTCCCGGCAGGTTGCCAATAAACCGAACTGCTGCCCAAAACGGGACTTTAACTCTTTGAGATAAGCCAAACCCTGCCCGGTAGAATCAAAGGAATCAATCCGGATTTCGAGCACGGTGGCCCCGCGCCGGGCCAAATTAAGCAATGCGGCATCGTCCATTGGATGCTCCAGAATGGCAGCCAAACGCGGAACTGGTCCCAGTTCAATGGATCCGAGCTGCAGAACGCTTTTCATGATGACTGACTACCGGTTCCGGACCTGGAAATCAATTAAATAAACCGTGTTGCCTTTTATCTAGTGGTCGCTTCTAAAAAGGCCGACGCTGTAGAGACCAAATTGCGCCGGCCTGGGCCCAAAGCAAAAAGGGAAGGAGTTTGCACCCCTTCCCCAGTAAACTACAATCTGAATTTTTATTAACGGAGCAGCTGCAATACCGATTGCGGACGCATGTTGGCTTGAGCCAGCATGGAGGTGCCGCTTTGAACCAGAATCTGGTTCTTGGTAAAAGCAACCGACTCTTCGGACATATCTGTGTCGCGAATGCGTGATTCGCTAGCTTGCATATTTTCGTATGCCACAAATAAGCCTTTGGCCGCATGCTCCAGGCGATTGTAGTAGGCGCCCAGATCCGCTCGCTGCTTGTTTATACGGTGCAGCGAGTCGTCCAGAATGCCTATTGCATCATTCGCGAACTCCGCGGTGGAGAGAGTTAAAAGAGTTCCATCAGCATTCTCCAGGTTCAGAGATCTGGCTGTCATGGTAGCAATAAAGACTCGCTCGCGTTGATGCTGGTTCGGTCCAACATGGAACCACATGGAAGAAGTCCTGGAGCCACGTGCAAAATCGCCTTGCAGCAGGTTCATTTTGTTGAACTCGGCTTGTGACGCAATTCGGTTCACCTCATCGATCAGTTGGGATACTTCCACCTGAATCATTTGACGGTCATTGGCTGTGTAGATGCCGTTAGACGACTGCACTGCCAGAACCCGAACACGCTGCAGAATATCAGCTACTTCTTGCAGATATCCTTCCGTGGTTTGAATCAGAGACATTCCGTCTTCAGTGTTGCGTTCCGCCTGGCGTAGACCCCGGATTTGCGAGCGCATCTTTTCCGATACAGCCAATCCAGAAGCATCATCACCAGCACGGTTAATGCGCATACCTGACGACAGTTTCTCCATGTTCTTGTCCACTTCCCAGTGTTGGAACTTGAGAGTCCGATGCGAATTAATCGCAGACAGGTTATGGTTGATAATCATGAGTTTCCTCCTTGAAACTTGCTTGTTTTACAGGCATCCTTGCCTGGTGGTTTCGCGAATGATGTCCGCCCACAATACAGTTTTCGGATTTGGCACAGAGATAATTATAGTTCCGAGTAAAAAAAATCTAACAAAATGTTCGGATTTCCCATCCCGGCTGTTTTTGGTCTGCTGGTTTATCTGTGTTTCTTTTTTAGCAAAATCGATTTTTTTTATATCGAGGGCTAAAGGCTGCCGTGCACGACAAAAAGGCTTGACGAACTTATTTTCGGGCATTGTGTACCGTATAAGCTGATCAGGGGCTGCCTGGCAAAATGAAAGAAATCGAAGTACAGTCTGCTATCAATCTGGATGCCGAAAAAAAGCATCTGCTGGATTGTCACAGCTTTATCAATATTCTGAATGTCATTGCCGGAGAGTTACAACTAATGGATCCTGGTGTCAACGGTGCAGCCGGACCCTTGCAACCCGCTGTAGGGTTGTGTCTGGATCTCGCTGATTCTTTGCGCATCGATCCAGCTGCGGCAGTCAAAAGAATTAGCAGTAATGAAGTTGCTGAATTTATTGAAAAGCAATTAGCTTTATTTCAAAACAGCAATAAGGGTGCCGCTCAGGCAGTCGACACACAGGAAAGCATTAAAAACCTGCAAAGTGCGTTGTACATTTTGAAATGCCGTGCACTCGAATATGAAGAACGGATCAGCAATGAATCCAGATGGCTGTGTGAAAATCAACGTACTTTTCATGAATATTTTGCCAGTTTTTTTGCCGGTATAGAGCAAAACAGCAAGGGTAATTACCGGATTCAAACCAATATCGCCAAGACCATTTATGGCCGCGATTATCTGATTAATATGGCGGCCAGCGGACCGGAGGAAGATCCGGACCGTATTTGTCTACCGGCAGTTTTCAAGGATGTGCTGCGTGACTTGATCGCCAATGCGCGCAAATATACTGCGGTGGGCGGCTCGATTACTGCGGGCATTCATAATGACGGCCAGAACCTGCGGATTGTCGTCGAAGATACAGGCCGGGGCATCCCCGAGCATGAGTTGGAGTCGGTGGTCCAGTTCGGCTATCGGGGCAGCAATGTGCAGGATAAGCCAACCATGGGTGGTGGCTTTGGGTTGACGAAAGCATGGCTTAACACACAGCAATTGCAGGGCCGCATGTGGATTCGCTCTGGTTTAAATGAAGGCACGCGCATTGTAATTTCAATACCAGTGCCTGCGTCTGAACAGTCGCGATCAGCAGCGCATTAATAGGCCGCGATCAAAATCGTCTCGATTTCATTGCGATCCAGTACTCTCTGCGCGTTTTTGGTAAACTGCAGATGGCTGACCTGGTCGGCGACCATCGGCAAATCTGCCTTTTCAATCTCGAATTCAGACAAACGCTGCGGGATTTTCAGCTCCATAAAAATCTTGCGAACGCCTTCCACAGCCTTGATCGCGGCTTCAATGACAGTAATATCTTTTATGTCTTCTTCCAGGGCTTTGGCAATCTGAACATACTTACCGGCTGATGTGGTCAGATTGTATTCCATGATGTGCGGCAGCAAGATGCCCATGCCCGTTTCGATATGCAGCCCGCAAACATTAGACAGGGCGATTGCAATACTGTAACCCAGACCAAGCTGGCTGTTGGAATGCGCCATACCGCACAGGACGCTGGCCATGCTCACATGGGTTCGCGCCGCCTGGTTGGATGCGTCATTGACTAGTGTGGCCAGGTTGCGGGCCACCAGCTCCAGAGAACGCAAGGCCATAGAAGTGGTGACCTCATTGGCAAAACGCGATAGAGCCGTTTCAATGGATGCCGCCATGATGGCAATGCCAGCTCTGGACATATCGGGGTTAGAATAACTCGCGCTGACATTCGGGTCTACAAATACCATCCCGGGGTACAAGCGATTATCGCGGTTAAACCAGGTATTGCGCTCTCGCTGAAAGTTAATACCCATGACCGGAACGCACTCCTCGCCCATGGAGGGACCATTGGGTACGCAGACAATTGGAATCGGGGGCTTTTTCAAGGCATGCAGATTATCCTGGATATCGGCCGCAAAAACCTCATTTTGGCTGAGCAGTGCCAGGCTGCGGGCGGCATGAAAGGTTTCCCGACCGCCATACGCCAGGATGGTATCGGCATTACATTGCTTGATAAAGTAGGAGGCTGTATCGAGATCATCAGCCATGGGACGTTCGATAATATCATCATACAGAATCGCCCCGGTTGTGTGCTTTTCAATACTGGTTTTGATTACCGCCAATTCGTCCGGGTTGGATACCTCATTCTGAATTGCCAGTATGAGTACGCGTTTGCCAATTTCGCGCACAAAGGTGCCAATTTTGTGCGTGGAGTCGCGCTCGAAGTACAAGCGCGCTGGAAACTGGTAATGAACCCAATCAAACATGATTTGAATTGAATAGTCAATTTCCCCTTAGGCAGAAACTTGACCGGTAGTTTGATTATCGGTCATTTACCTTTTTTTGAGAAAAACTGATGGCGGCAGAGCAAAAAAAAGAAACGCGCTACAACAAGGCGCAGCTGGCTGCCGGCCTGGCAGCGGCCAATTTAAGTCTACCAGCAGCCGCCCTGGAGCAATTATGGATGTATCATCAGTTTCTTCGATCTCGCAACCCGGAACTGAATCTTACTCGCATCCACAAATTTGAAAGCATGGTGCGCAAGCACTATGTAGACTGTCTGCTCGTTTCAAAGATTCTTGACAGCCACAATATTGATTGGCGCGGTCCCGTGCTGGATATCGGCAGCGGGCCAGGCTTTCCGGGTATACCAATGGCACTGCAGCACCCGGAGATTGCGTTCGTGTTGGCTGAAGGACGGCAAAAAAGAGTCGAGTTTTTACAACAATGTGTAGAGCGGCTACGGCTGGCAAATACAACTGTGTTTGGCGGCCGGGTGCATGCCGGGCAAAACCTGGGGGCCGCGACTGTCATCACCAGGGCAGTCGAACCTATGGTCGACACGCTGCGACATTCGATTGGCAATATGCAACCCGGCGCCCTGTTAATTTTTATGAAGGGCCCCAATTGTGATGATGAGTTTGCCGCCATGCGGGCCTATCCAGGTTGTAAGCTGTTATTGGACCATCGCTATACACTGCCAGATTCGAGTGATCATCGTCGATTGGTAGTCTGGCAGACCGGCACCGCACAGGAGGGGCTGCATAACTGGATTCAGTCAGCGGCCAATCCGGTATTCAAGCAATGTCGTCAGCTCTTGTCTTCCCGTGGCATCCGCAAGTCAGACCTCTGCCTGGTCAGTGGCACTAAAATAATCACCGAAGTGCTGCGCCGCCGGCCCGAAATCTGCCAATATTTGCTTTGGGACAATGAAGTGCAACATGAGTTGCCACTGCAAGGGCTCAAGTCGCACATCTTGACGCCGGCTCTGTTTCGAAAACTGGATTTATTCGGCACCAAGGGTCCCCTTTTGGTTGTTCGTGCTCCTGCAATCCGGGATCTGGCCAGCCGCTCTGAGGCCCGTAGTCCGCTTTTAGTGCTGCCCTTGCAAGATCCTGGCAATCTAGGCGCGGCCATCCGCAGCGCCCTGGCCTTCGGTTTTAACGATATACTGCTGGTGAAAGAATCCGCTCATCCGGCCCTGCCCCAGGTCATCCGCTCCTCAGCGGGTAATAGTCTCTTTGCCCGCTTTTTTGAAATCCAGGGTCTTGAAACCGGAGCTAGCCTGGATCAAGCCCTCGACCAACTAGCCCAAAAAATGCCAATTTTTGCCCTGGATCAAAAGGGGGCCGAAAGCGCAGCGCTGCGGGTGAGCGCCAATTCTGCATTGGTTGTGGGACTGGAAGGATCCGGTGTTCCGACCAAAAAGAATTTACAAATGATTCGCATTCCCCTGCAAAATGAAGTGGAATCCCTGAATGCCAGCGTAGCCCTGTCCGTTATCCTGTATGAACTAGCCCGCGGTGTTACCGACTTTGATTAATCAGCGCCACCAGATTCGAGACCGGTCTGCTTTTCGGAAGCGCTGCTGCGGATGATTTCCAGGACCGCCCCGGACAATACCAGCACAGATCCGATCAGGCTGCGGATTCCGGGCCATTCCTGAAAGTAGATTGCAGCCCAGAGTATACTCAACACCGGGCCGATGGTGGAAACCAGTCCGACCTGCAAAGCGCTGTAAGAAGCATGGCTGCGCATCCACCAACTGTGCGCCAGCGCCGTTCCGAATACAGCCAGGGCCAGCGCCCAGCCGATATTGGGCCAGGCTAGTATGGCAATAAAATCATTGGCGAAGGGCAAAAAGATCAAAGCGGCCCAAAACAGCTGGTGCAGCATGATTTGCGATCCACTGAAACGGGTCAACTGCCGCTGGCTGACCAGATTACGAATTGCAAACAGAAAGGCAGATAATACGCCCCACAAAGCTCCGGTCCAATGCACGGACCAGCTACGTTCAGGTGGCAAAACCAAATAAAGTCCGAAAGCTACCCAGGCAAGTAGCAGCCAATCGGCAACCGAACCCCTTTGACTGGTAAACAAGGGCTGCAGCAGAGCCGTAAAAACCGGAAAAGTGAACATGGTCAACACAGCGATGGTAACCGTCGTGCTTTGCAGCGCCAAAAAATAGCTGTACCAATGCACAGCTAGAACCATGCCAGGGATGGCCAGGAGATACCAGCCTTGCTTCAGTCCTTGCGGCGATCCCCCTTCCAGTGTGCCACTTTGCTGCTTATTCATGAAAACATGTCGACGCCGACTAACAGTCGTCGAGGCCCGATTGATGGTCACGAACAGGAATAAACACAGCGCTCCGAGAATACAACGAAATACCAGAATCGAAATGGCCGAGGCTTGAATGGATTTAATAAAGATAGGGGCCAGACTCAATAGAACTACTGATCCGAGCAAGGATCCAGGCTCCCTGAGCTTCAAGAATCGGCCTTGCCTGCCAGGAGTTCCAAATCTGCCCAGACTGGACGATGATCAGATGTAATCCTGGCCAGCGATCCCTGCATTACATGGTGTTTTAACAGTTTCCAGTATTTATTATAATAGATTTTATCTATGCGTATTACAGGTGCGTAAGCTGGAAAACTGAAATTAGAGCGTTGCAAGCGGGTCTGACAGGTATCCTTGAAGCCGCCCACTTCGACCATTTGGTTTAAACGATGCCGGCTGTCATTGGTGTCGCCGGCAATCAAGATCGCATTATCATGGTATTCGCGATGGAAATCGGATGTCAGGAGCCTGTGCAGTTGCCAGCTACGCTCGAAAGCCGCTAAACCGAGGTGAATATTATAAACTAAAAACTCCCGCTTCTCTGCATCCAGCAGCCTGGTGACCAGGCTGCCGCGCTTTTTTTTGATCCGCCAGGTAAGATCCAGATTTTTGGAATCCTGGATTTGTAGACGCGTTAAGGTTGCATTTCCATAAGCGCCGTGCTTCAGGCGCACATTCACTTCCAAACGAAATTCCATTTGCAATTCCCCGGCAATCACTGCCGCCAGGTTTTGATGGCCTGAACGGGGCACGTCGTGATCCACTTCCTGCAAACAAATCACATCCGCATCCGATTCATGCAACAGACGGATCGTGCGATCCAGGTTGAATTTGCCATCGTTGCCAATCCCTTTGTGGATATTATACGTTACAATACGCAGGGACACAGGCTTTGGCCTACTTTTCGGATGAGATCGCTTCGGGCAGGATCAGTTGATCAAATTTGCGGATAGAATGATTTGCCAGCCAACCCTGGTTCACTTCGACCGCATAGCGAGCCGGCTCGGCTGAGGGATAGTCGGCATATTCGCCGGTTTGCGGATCAGGCTGCATAGCATGCGTATTGATCAGAAAACCCTGGTCGTCAAAGAAAGCGATGTCGAGCGGTATGCGCGTATTTTTCATCCAGAAATTGCGGTATTCTGCCTGCGGCCACACAAACAGCATACCCTGATTCTCTGGCAGGCTCTCTCGAAACATCAAGCCCCGGTTGCGGTCTTTGGCTGTAGCGGCAACTTCGACCCGCAAGCTCTGCCCGGCAATGCTGATGTCAATCTGGCGCAAGCCATTCCCGCTCAACTGCGAGCAGGTGGCCAACAAAAAAAAACCTGTGATCAGGCTGCCAATGCGGACAAATAAGAAACGAGACAGCATAAATCAGGACGCAAGCGCTTCTTCCTCGGACTCATAGATATCAAACATATCCATCAGTTCCACAACTTCAAATACCTTGCGGACTGCCGACGAAAGATTGCAGAGTTTGAGCTGGCGACTTTTTTCATTTAATGTCCTCATTAAAGAGACAAAAACGCGCAAACCCGATGAACTCATATATTCAACATCGGTCAAATTTAGCAAAACTGTTTGTGACGAGTTTTTGGTGATCAAATCGGCAATGCTATCTTCGATCTCGGAAGCCAGATGAACGTCAATGCGACCACTTAGCTCAATCACCAGCTTGCCATTTTTTATGCTATGCGCAAGGCTCATTTTGTTTCCTCTCTACCCTTTAGGTGCCGTTCTATTGTAAGAACATTCGTATCGCCCACTCTTGTGCATTCCAGCAGATCCGCCAGGGAACGGATCAGGTAGACTCCAAAACCGCCTCTGCGCTTGCCTGCCAGATTTTCAGAAATGTCCGGCTTCTTGACCTCATTCAGGTCGAAGGGGCGACCCTTGTCCTTGAATACAAGTCGAAGAAATTGGCTAGTTTCAATATGTAAATCACAATCAACTCGTCTGTCAATATCTTCGGTAACATCCTGAAAAGCATGCAAAATAATATTCGTCGCTGCCTCATCGGCCACCAGCAAAATATCATCCAGCTCTTCCCCGTAAATACCATGCACCAGGCAATGCTGCCGAATCTGTTCGCGCATTTGCGGTATATGGTCGCGGGCGGCCTGAAACTGAATTTGGTATGTATGCAGACCGTGCGGCAAACCATGAAAACGGGACACCAGCAAGGTGACATCGTCAAATAAATGATCCGGATCGCTGAAGGTATTGATATCCTGATAGACCAGATCAATAATCTCATCAATTGGTTTCTCTCGACTGGATTTGACCAGATCAATAAATCGCTCCAGGCTATACTCCTGGTCATTCTTATCTGTCGCTTCCGCAATCCCGTCGGTGTACAATAATAGCAGATCCTGATCCTGAATTTGCACTTCTCCACCGCGATACTTTTGCAAATACGAGGGCAATACACCCAGGGGATGACCTTTGCCAGACAGCAGCTCATAGCTGCCATCGCTGTGCAGTAACACCATTTCGTTGTGACCCGCGGAGGCGAATTTCAGACTGCGACTGCCCGGTTCATAATAAGCCATAAAGACAGTTACGAACATGCCCGAATCGGACTCCTCATATAACAGATCATTAGCCCTGGTCAGCACCTGGGCTGGATCGGACTGCATACGGACAATTGTGCGCAAAATGGAACTGGAAACGGCCATAAACAAAGCAGCGGGCAGTGACTTGCCAGACACATCCGCGACAAGCATGCTAACCGGTCCATTGTCACTGTGCTCAAAGAAATCATAAAAATCGCCGCCAGTGGTACGAGCCATCACCGACCTGGCCCCTAGCTCCAGGTGCCGATGACGGGGCATGCTGCTCGGCAAAATATTTTGCTGGATGCGCGATGTGATTTCCAGTTCCTTTTCCAGGCTTTGTTTGGCCAATACAGCGGCCTTCATTTGATAATTCTGATAACCGCGCAACAACTGAACCGCGATTGTTTTCAGCAGCTTGTAATCGGCCTCCTGAAAACGCCCCGTTCTCGGTTCGGTAGCGCATAACAATCCAATCGGTCGCTGATCCGGGGCCGAGGACAGGGGGATTAAAATACAGGTACCGGTATTATAGCGGTCGTTATGGGAAATATCCGCAAAGCGCTCATCCTGATTGATATCCTTGATCAGGACCGGCTCATTGGACTCAAAGACCTGCTGCGCCACCGCCGCGGTTGCCAGGTAAATCTCGCGAATGGTCTTGGTCGCTTCCCGACGCGATGCGGCGATCCTGAATTTGGCCTGCGGCTCTTCATGTAGCAGGATAGTCAGACTGTCGATATCCAGATTATCCTGGATGATTTTCAGGACCCGATCAAACATTTCTTCAACCGAATCCTCCTGGATCATTGCCGCGGTAACGGCATGCAGGGTCTGTGTCTCACGCAGCTTGCGTTCCAGTTGCCGGTTGGACTCTTCGATTTCATCCATTAACTTGCGGCGTTGCACGGCCAGCGCGATGGAGTCCGCATAGCTGGTAAAGATTTCGACATCGTTCGATGTGAACGCCGGCTTATCAATCTTGTTGAGGACTTCAATTACACCAATGCATTTATTATCCACCACCAACGGCGCGGCGATTAAATTGCGGGTAATGTAACTGGAAGATTCGTCGGCCTGTTTAAAAACGCGCGGGTCGTTTTGGGCATCGTCAACGACAATGACCTCGCGGGACTCCGCACATAATCCCACAATGCCTTGACCGCGAGGGACCCGAAATCCGGTTAACTCCCTTTCATCCTCATTGGAAACGATGGAAAACAGCAAATCGCCTGTGCTTTCCTCGCGCATAAACATGCTAGCGCTCTGGGCTCGCATTAGCTTGCGGCTGCTGAGCAAAATCGAACCAACCAGCTCGTTTAACTGACGCGAGGAGTTAATCAGGTTGGAAACTTCAAGCAATGACTGCAAACGATGCCTGGAGTCATGGTTGGAGCGTTGCAAATGACTATTATCAAGCAACGGCAATAGCGCGGCTTTAAAACGTACCCAAAGGGACTCGTCACCAGCGAGACCATAGCGCGCCCCATCCAGGAGCAGCGTCAAAGTGGCCAGGTAGCTGATGATAAGCTCCAAATCGCCGTCAAAGAAAAGGTCGCCCGGCTTTTTCTTAATGAAGCAGGCCGCCCCCAGAATGCCGCGCTTGAAAGCGATCGGGATGGCCATGACCTGGCGATCAAAATTCACCAAAACATCGGCCGAACCGGGTGTGTGCAAAATGGACTGCTGTTTTCGGGTGCACTCCAGGGCAATTGTGGCGACGGCGGGCTCTGGCGCCTGCGAATTATACGGCAACAGCTGATGCTGATCATTAAAGTAAAAAAAATTAATTAAAGGCCGGCCAATCATTTTGGCTGCCTCGCTCAGAGCCAGATCGATGGTCTCCCTGACACCGGTATTCAGCTGAATCTCAAAGATTGAACGCTCTGCATCTAACTGCAAAAAAGGGGCTGTGCTCGGCTGGACATCAGACATAATCAAGTCATCGCTTTTCGTAAGTGCTCTGCCATTTGACGGCCATCAACCAGTTCGATCGGGCGGGAAGCGGCGAATTCTACCGCACTGGGTGTGAATTCGCCGGCGGTATAGATAAAAGCGCGTTGGGCATGATTGGTGCGCATCATTTCATGCATGGCCCGCACCGTGTCTTCCTTTACCGGAGAGACATCACGCTGAAATCGAAAGGCGCAGTATTGCCGGCGCGCCGCTTTGCTACGCGAATCGGTCTCGCTGGCCATGGCGCGAATGATTGTATCACTTTCAATTTTCAATTCAGCCACAGAATATCCCAGGGATTCAATTAGCTTGCGCACAATGCCTTCAAATTGGGCATTACCAGCGATCAGAAAATCCTTGATGGCATCATCCGTTCTGAATTCCTTATACTGATCGAGCTTCGACCGCACATCCCGATACCCGGGCTTCATGGCTTCAATCGCTTCCCAGGATTTTATGGCATCTGGTAAATCGCGACTCTTTTCATAAGCCATGGCCATAAAATAATTAATTTGCAGCATGATCTCTGAACGGGGCGGCGCGACTTTTAGAGCTTTTTCCAGTTCGATGATCGCGCTGGAATAGTTTTGTTGATCAATTAATGTCATACCCTTGGCCAGCAGGGCCTTGGGTCGCAGTTCTTCGCTGCGTTCGGACTGAGTGAATTCCTTGATCGCCCATTCCAGATCACCCATATAGCGCAAGGTCATGCCTAAATAATAATGCGCCGGATACAGGTCGGATTTGATCTCGACTGCTTTGACCAATGCCTCCCGGGCAACCGGATAGTTCTGTTCGCGATAATAGCATTGGCCCAGCAAGGAAAGAGTCTCGGGGTGGCGGGTATTGATTTGAGATGCCCTGTACAAAAATTTAAGCGCCTTATTGTACACGCCGGACTTGAAAAAGATTTCACCGGCTTTGTAAAAATTGTAAAAGTGATCCGGCTCGAGAGTTGTTAAAAGTAGATATTCGTTCTTGGCCTCGGTCAGGTTATTCACATGCAAGAGACTATTCGCCAGAATTTTCCGCACCTGGGTTTCGCTGACATTATGCGTGTATTGCCCGGTTTTCGTCAATTGTCGACAATGCAGGATGGCCCGTTGATGATCTTCGCTGTCGGCGTAGCACCGGGCCAGCATAAACCGGGCCCGCATATTGCGCTCATCGCGTTCCAGAATTTTCTCCAGTTCCGGAATGGCCGTGCGACACCGGCCTTCCTTGATGATTTTCTCCAGTTCATCCAGACGTCGCGGACCAGCCATTGCCTTGAAAAAATAATAGCTGCCGGTAACAACGAAGAAAAGGAGTACAACAATAGCAATAATGATGCCAATATTCATGCTAGCCAGAGACGGGCGGGCTTGATGCCAGCCTGTCCTAGTATTGACAGATCAAAGAGACTGTCAAGATTCTATTTGACTACAAAGTCTTGCAAATTATCGTGCCCCTGTTGTTAATGCACGGGGGCGTAGCTCAGTTGGGAGAGCGTTTGAATGGCATTCAAAAGGTCAGCGGTTCGATCCCGCTCGTCTCCAAAGGCTAAACAACACCATGTCTGATATTGCCAACCTGCTCGTTCTGGCAGATCCACTCAACCTTTGGTCACCTGACCTTTGCCAACACTGGCAGACCCTGATCGGTCAATCCGTGCGTTTACAATACAATGATTTTTTGCGGCAAATCGGTGCTCGGGGGCGTAACGAGCAAGGCCTGGATGCGCTGAGCCCCGGTGCCCGGGCAGAATCAGGCGAGTTTTCCATATTAACCGAAGGTCTTAGCGGCGCATTTGTTCTGGCCAGCCTGCTACGCGAGCGATGGCGACCGCGCTCCCTGATCTGGATCAATCCGGATCTGCCTGGTTGGCAATACGAGGGTTCATTGTGGCACAGATTTCGCATTTGGCGCACCATGAGTCACTACATACGTTCCAGGCACCGACAACGCCAAATTCATGACCGACCGCCCATCCGACACACCTGGTCCTACCTGGCCCGGATGCATGTACAAGGAGCGACCAATCCAGCTGAGTGGCCAACGCTGCCCGTATTCATGCTAGCGGCCGATGACAATCATCGCCAGTCCAGTCTACTTGCTGAAGATCTGAATTTGGAACTACAAGGCAGCGGATTGATGCGCTTCGCCGCCATTGGAGATTGGCCCCTGCTGGAACATCCAAAATTGATCCTGCACTTTATTGCCAACTATCTAGCGCACCTGCCATCGACCAAAAGAAGGATGTGGCCGACTCGTCAACCGGATGAGCTGGGGCATTTTCGCTTTACTGGTTGAACAGAAGCGCATCCTCAGGTATTGATCTAGCAGGCCGAAATAAGCAGCGCCGATTGATTGCGATCGTGCACATTTGTGATCCATAAATCCATCAAAGCAAATAAGTCGCTTGATTAAGACCATTAGACGATCCAGGGTACGCTTAAAACGGGCCGATCCCGAGCAGCATCCGGAATGACTGGCGGCTCCAGACCTTAGAGCATTTCCTCGACGGCGATGGCTGCACCTTCACGGCGCAAATCTGCACCGCCTTCCAAAGATCCATCCTCCAGAACATGAATGCCCTGGACTCCGCCGTAAACATGATTCAAAGGCGAAATGGATTTAAAACTGTGGCCCCGACTTTCCAGTTGCCGTCGCAGTCCTTGCTGGCGCAACAGGATGTACTCCATTTCAGCCTGGTCGCTGTGACGATGCAAAGCTCGGGGGGCGTTGATGGCTGACTGCATATCCATTCGATCCACAAGCAGACGCAATAAAACCGCGGAAACCACTCCAATGATCCGGCTACCGCCTGGCGATCCCAGCACATACCGGAGCTGTCCCTTGCCATCCAGGACAATGATCGGTGACATGGAACTGCGTGGTCGCTTGCCGCCCAATTGCTCGTTTTCATTTTTTCCGACAGCGCTGCGTCTTTTACGCCAGCCGGACTCGAGCGAATTTGCGCGATAGAGCTCGGGATCAAAATCAGTTAACTCATTGTTTAAAACAAAGCCGCGGCCAGGCACGGTCAAAGCGGATCCGAAACCCATTTCAATTGTAGTCGTACAGGACACCGCGTTGCCGTGCTGATCGACAATCGCGATGTGGCTTGTATGTTGACCCTCGCGGCGATCCGGGGCTTCGCTGGTTAAATACGACTCGATACCAGGTACCTGACCCGCCTTGGCCGGCGCCGGCAAGGCGCGACTTTTTTGAATCAGACGGGAACGCTGTCGTGTATACGATGGCGCAATCAGTGCCCTTTCGTTCACGTTTTGAAAGTCCCGGTCAGCCAGATATAAAGCCCGGTCTGCAAAGGCCAGTTTTTCCGCCTCCAGTTTTAAATGGATCCCGTTGGCTGTAGTTTGCAACAAATCAGCATCCGAAAATCGATCCAGCAAAGCCAGGGATTGCAGTACAGTAACCGCCGAGGACGGAGACGGCATGGTGTAGATCGAATGTCCCCGAAAACGACCCATCAGAACCGAACGCGAAACAGCGCGATAATTCATCAGATCCTGCTTCGACAGATGACCGCGTGATATCCTGTTCGCGTGCACAGTTCGAACCACATCATCGCCAATCTCGCCCTGATAAAAAACTGCCGGGCCGCTGTGCGCGATCAGTTCCATTGTATCTGCCAGATCCGTTTGCCGCAGCACTTCGCCGACGGCCGGAACGCGCCCCCCTGGCAAAAACACGGACCGACTAGCCGCTGTGCGCTCCAGGCGCGCTTGATTACTTTGGATCGCCAAAGCCAGGCGCGGTGATATGCGAAAACCATGCCGAGCCAGCGGAATCGCAGCATCAAAGGTGTCTTGAAATGGAATAGTACGACTGCCGAAATGCTGCCAGGCATAATGCATAACAGCGACTGTGCCCGGCACACCAACCGGCAATCCGCCACTCACCCGATCGGGATAAAAGCGTACCGGCTGACCTTGCGCATCCAAAAACATTCGCGGGTCAGTAGAACGCGGGCTTTCCTCGCGACCATCCAGTGCGTGCACACGTCTACTGTGGTGGTCATAATACAAAATAAAGGCCCCGCCACCAATGCCGGACGCCTGCGGTTCGACCACATTGAGCACCCATTGCACCGCTAAAAGGGCATCAATGGCATTGCCGCCTTTTTCCAGAATGGCAACACCGGCCCGTGCAGCCAACGGGTTTGCTGCCGCAACCATTCCTTTCCGGCCATAAACCGACCAGTTGCGCGGGCTTTGCATCGCCTCTGGTCCATCCAGTGGAGCAGTGCTATTGGGACCGGTCTGTGTCCAACCGGGAGACCACTCAAAAATCTCCGGTTCCGGTTTACAAGCGGTCCAACCGAAACAGATCAAGAAAATAAGGGTAGTACCAGAATGCAAAAAGGCGGATTTTGACAGCATGGTATTCCGGATCGTACACCACACCTTTGCGGTCAAGGCAACTTGTTTGCACTGTAATGGTACCCGCACAGATAGATGATGGTGCCTGCCAGTGCTGCACGGCAGAAAAATTTTTGTGCTTTTTTTGTTCAATCGCCAAACAATAGACAATCAGTCAATGGATCCATAATACGACTTCCGATTTTTAATATCGCCAAACGGAATCCCGAGCCTTTTTTTAGCTCCGCCTTTTCCAGTGGATACGGTAATAAAAAAATGATTAATGATGCCAAATTTTTACCCACCAACCAAACACCCGACTATTTCCGTCCTGGGACAAAATAAAACTAAAAATGCTTGCAATCTGCTACAAAATCGCATATCTGGGTACAGTATCTTTGTTTGGTCCTTTATCAAAGGAGCACCTGAGAGGCTGGATTTCTGATCTGCATACCAAGAGGCCCTGGCAACCCGTATCTTGAGCAACGTAAACTCAATGGTCGAATCCTGACAATTGTCACAACCTGAAAAATATGCCTGGCCTGGTTGCAATCACCCTGATTTCCCGTTATCGCAACAATGAGTCATGCGAAAGCCCTATGAATTGCAAAGAGTTTTCGTCTAATCAACTATGGAAGTAACACAAAAATCGTCTAGCGCTGTGTTGCTGTATACGGATCGCCAAGAGACGCCTGCATGACTCGAAGAAATGCCGATTTTCAGGCTTTTTTTGAAGCCATAGACGATCTCTTGTTTGTGAGTTCCGAACAGGGTCAGATCCTGTACAATAATCCGGCTGCAGCAAAAAAGCTTGGCTACACAGATACTGAATTGCGTCAAATGCATATTCTCGATATTCATCCCTTGCACTTACGCCAGGAAGCCGAATTAATCTTCGCCGAAATGATTGCCGGCACACGTCAAAATTGCCCTCTGCCCCTGCAGACCAGCAATGGTGTCCTTTTGCCGGTGGAGACCCGAATCTGGTTCGGTGAATGGAACGGACAAAAAGTAGTTTATGGTTTATGCAAGGATCTGAGTCCCGAGCAGGAATCCCTGCAAAAATTCAACAAACTGTTTGATTGCCACCCGGCCCTGATGGCCGTATCAGAATTGCCCAGTCGCATTTTTACCGATGTCAATCAGTCCTTTCTGGATACGCTGGAATTCAGTCGCAGCGAAGTCATTGGCCATACCGTCAAGGACCTGGGGGTGATGCTGAATCCCGAAAAGCAGGAGCAGGCGTCCATTCAGCTCAGGGAAACCGGACACATCCGTAATATAGAACTGGAGTTGCGTACAAAATCAGGCCGGATTTTGACCGGTCTTTTTTCCGGTGAAATTATCCAAAGCCAGGGCAAGCAGTTCTTCCTGACTGTGATGACGGACATCACCGGCCAAAAACTGACAGAGCAAGCCTTAATGGAGGCGAAGCAGATAGCGGAGAGCGCGAACGCCGCCAAAACACGGTTTCTGGCCAACATGAGTCATGAAATCCGGACGCCCTTGAATGCCATTCTGGGAATGACGGACCTCGCACTGCTCAGTAATCAGATCCAGCAACAGCACGAATATCTGCTCACCGTAAAGCAATCCGGTCACCATTTGATGCATGTAATTAACGACATACTGGATGTCGCGCGCATTGAAAGCGGCAAGATTTTACTAGAGGAAATGGTGTTCTCGCCTCGCAAGGTAATAAATTTTATTTATAATTTATATCGCAAGGATGCGCAGGACAAGGGTTTGTGTCTACATACGGATATTTTTCCCGATGTGCCCCGCCGTGTGCTTGGCGATGAATACCGCTTGCAGCAAATTATCATCAATCTATTGAACAATGCCATCAAATTCACAGAGGCGGGTCAAATCACCGTCGGTGTTCGCCTGCATCCCGCACAATCACAGGCTGGATACTGCCGGCTGATTTTCTTTGTGCAGGATAGCGGTGTTGGCATTCCGCAGGAAAAGCAGGCCCGGATTTTTCAAAAATTTGAGCAGGCTGAAAACGGTATTGCCCGCAAATATGGGGGGAGCGGTCTGGGCCTTTCGATTGTTAAAGATTTGCTTTCATTGATGGATGGAGAAATTTCTCTGCAAAGTGAGCCCGGCAAGGGCTCGATCTTTACTTTTTCCGTGTCGCTAAAAGAAAGATCAGACAGTATCCATCAGGATCCACAAGCGACCAAAAGGGCCGCCAGCCAAAAATCGCTACGCATACTGGTAACTGAGGACAATCAAATCAATCAACTTCTGGCCCAGAGAATGCTAGAACGATTAGGCCATACTGTAATTATGGCTCAAGATGGCAGCGAGGCGCTGACCGCGTTTCAAAATCAGGATTTTGACTTGATTCTGATGGATATTGAAATGCCTGTGATGGACGGCATCGAGGCGACCCGTCAAATCCGGGCCCTGGAAAACGAAAAATCGCTTACCGCAACACCGATCATCGCAATGACCGCTCATGCAGTAACGGACATCCGTGATCAGGCGCTTGCAGCAGGTATGAACGGGTATATCACCAAGCCAATCAATGTCGAACAAATTCAGGATAACATCGAAGCCATTTTGCGTGTTTGACGAACCCTTTCCTGAAAAACCTTTGATTGCGACTGCCAGGGTTGCTGGTTGCAGAGTTTTTCCTTCCCGTTCTAACGATGCAAGGCTCTATTTCAATCCAATTTCAATTAGAAGACGTCCCAAAACCATCGGTAAAATTTGGGACGCAGAATGCAAGTGGAAGGCCAAACACCCCAATCACGCACACCTGGTTCCATTTCGTTTGCAATTTCGCCGGTGGCGACACGGCCGGTGTTGCAAGAGTCCGTTTGGGGACAGACTCTTAATTAAAAAAGAAATTGCGTATGCTAACAACTGCAGGCAGGATTGGCCGGACCTATGAAACGTAAGACTGTATTAATTACCGGAGCAGCTCGACGCTTAGGCGCGGCGTTTGCCCGACATCTGGCCTTGCGCAAAAACTATCAAATCGCCCTGCATTATAATCATTCAGAACAACTAGCAACAGAGTTGCAGCTAGAACTGATTGAAGCTGGTGTTCCTTGCGAAGTTTTCCGGGCTGACCTGCAACAAATCGACACAGTCCCCGCGCTATTTGAAAATGTGCGCAGACAGATGGGATCAGTCGACTTGTTAATAAACAATGCTTCCATATTCACAAACGATTCCATTGGGGCTATTGAGTGCCCAAAGCTGCTGAGCAATTTTCAGATTCACGCCTTTGCGCCGCTTTTACTGTCGCAGGCTCTTTTTCAACAACAGTCCGACGGTTTAATCATCAACATGCTGGATGCCCGGGTGCGCCAAAATGATCCAGCCTACGCCACTTATAGCCTGTCCAAAAAGACCTTACTCAACATTACGGAATATTGCGCTGTTGTTATGGCCCCCGGAGTGCGGGTGAATGCGTTGGCACCGGGTTGGGTTTTACCAGCCGCCAATGAAGAATATGAAATTCCGTCGAAATTCCCGAATTTATTGAATCAAATGGGCACTGTCCAGGGACTAGTGCACTGTCTGGATACGCTAATCGATAATCCGTTCTTAACCGGTCAGGTCCTCTACTACGATGGAGGCGAGCATCTGGCCGGTTCACCTTATCTGCCAACGCGTTAGTTTTCGTTCACAATACTCAGCTACTTTACAGTTACCGGGCCATACCGAATCTGACCGCATGCCGCAATATGAAACATTCGAATGGTATGATGAGCCCTTATACTATGATATTATTTTTGATACCGAAACCGAGACCGAAGCCAATTTCCTGGAGCTGGCCTATGAGCGCTATAGCGATAGCAAGCTATCAACCTGCCTGGAACCGGCCTGCGGTAGCGGTCGATTATTATTAGAATTGGCCCGGCGCGACTGGCAATGCACTGGCCTGGACAACAATTCGCATATGCTGGACTTTGCGCGGCAACGTTTACGCAAGGCCAAACTATCCGCCAGTTTGCTGGAAGCCGACATGAGTGCATTTCGCATCCCGGGGAAAAAGTTTGGTCTGGCGTATTGCTTAGTTAGCACTTTCAAGTATCTGCTCAGTGAAACCAGGGCCCGCAGTCATTTAGAGTGCGTAGCCGCCGCACTGCAGCCGGGTGGGATTTACGTCCTGGGGTTTCATCTGACTCCCTTACCGGTAGAGCATATCGAACGCGAAGAATGGCAGGCAGAACGGGACGAAGTTGCCGTAGAGTGCGTGATTGAAAGCTGGCCTCCGGATCTCAAGCGCAGGCGCGAAAAGATGCGTAATCGTTTTCAAATTACAGAAAAGGGCAATACGCGTTACGTGGAAAACCACTGGCAATTTCGGACCTATACCCTGGCTCAATGGCAAAAATTATTAGGCCAGGTCCCACAATTGCAAATGGTTGCAGTTTACGATTTTCACTACGACATCCATACGGAGCGTGAACTGGATCAGGAGCTGATCGACGCGGTGTTTATCTTAAAAAAGACGCAAGCAAGCTGAATGCCGCTCTGATTACATTACGACCGGCAGACAGGCCAACGGCTTGCCCGATACAGACGGGCTTGATTTTACTACCTAAATCTCGCGCTTTTGAAACAGCCATAAACTCAACCCGCCAAAAAGCAGCAACCAGGCCGCATTCATCACCATGGAGATATACTGAAAATTGGAGCCTATCTTGTTTAAATCCAGATTTGCGCGCGCCAACGAATCACTTATTATTTCATAACCGCTAATTGTGTATAAACCGGCTGTCATCAGGTTGACTCCATATTGCGGTAGTCCATAGCCCATATACAAAATCCCGCGCATAAAACCGGACTCGGCTGTCATTTCCGTCAAAAGGCCGTAAGCCGGAATAAAGGCCAGAAAAAGGATGGCCAGGCTCAGAAGGACCGCAGGCATCCGGCCAAGGGTGAATGAAAAGAAAATCAACATACTAATGAACAAGGCCAACCCGAAAACTAGCAAACCAACTCCTTTCCAGATCACCCAGCCCGGATGACCATACAAACCGAGCATGCCGAGATGAAAGGTGACTAGCATCAGGATGAGACTGGAGACGACCATAGCCAGAATCGCAAGCACTTTGCCGCTCAGGTATTCCCAGCGTTGCAAGGGGCCCGAAAGCAATAAAACATGCGAACCGGTGTATAAATCATTTAATGCAATAAAGGGTGTAAACAGGGCCGCTAATAAGTAGGACCAAAAGGCAAACAAGCCAAAACAAAAACTGATAATAATTACCTCAGCGCTTTGGCTGGCCTTTTGTTTACGCTCAACAATCGCCTCTGGAGTTTGGGCGGCTGCATCAGCATCATACTGCATCTCGACCCGGGCCATAATTTCATCAAGTTGTTTACCAGAGGCTCCGCGAGACTTGTAATATGCCCGCGCCTGATCCAGGTGCTGCTCTTTGGGCAGCAGTTTGGGCGGATCACCGACCGAAACAGTGCTCGATATCAGTTTTGCCATTCCAGCACCCGCCACAGAAAAAATTACGCAGCTACCAACAAAGATCAGGACCAGCCGCCGACGAATGGATTCACGGTAGGTTAAGGCAAAAATAGTAAAAATTCTAGACAGAGATTTCATAATAACTTATACTCAATAAAGATAAATATTTTTTGTTTTCTGGATCAAAAGGTCGCTACTATCAAGCCGCGTCGCGAGATTGCACCAAACGCTGAAAAACCTCTTCCAGGCTCTCCTGGCTTTGAGAGTAGTGCAAAATACGGCCGCCGGCGGCCACCAGTTTAGCGGGTAATTGGCGTTCTTTTTCGGCGTCTGGAATGGAAAGCTCTACCGCATTCCCGTTAATTTTGCAATTCATATCGTGCTCTTTGAGCACCTGCTCACAAGCGGCGTTGAGCTCTGCTAATTCAAGTCGAATACCGCGCGCAGCCGATAGCTCCCGACTGCTCCCTTGAGCCACCACCCGGCCCTTGTTCAGGATGGCGACCCGGTCACAGGCCTTTTCCACTTCTAGCAATTGATGCGAATTCACAAACACAGTGCGTCCCTCATCGCGTAGCTCGCTCATGATTTTGCGAATCAGGGCAATACCGATTGGATCCAGCCCGGAGTTGGGTTCATCTAGTAATAACAACTGGCGATCACCCAACAGCAAATTAGCCACTCCGATGCGCTGCACCATACCCTTGGAATACGTAGAAATGCGGCGATCAGCCGCCTCCATCATTTCGAGGCGCTTTAAGGCAGAATCAATCTGGACGCCGAGCTGATTGCGGGGGATTCCATTCAGGGCGGCCTGGTATTGGAGATATTCGCGACCGGTTAAAAATGGGTGAATCACGATTTTTTCAGGCAAATAGCCGATTTGACTGCGATCCAGTTTAGTCGGACTTTGACCTAAAATCGACAGACTGCCATCCGACGGCTTGATAAAACCCAGCATGAGTTTGATGAATGTCGTCTTGCCCGCCCCATTCGGTCCCAAAAAGCCGAAAATTTCGCCGCGCCGGACCTCGATCTGCAATTGATCTAGAGCCAAATGCTGGCCGTAAAATTTGGTTAATCCCGCGCTTTGAATAATGGTTTCCATACGAACAAAGGCTAGATTCAAAGCCCCGGATGAATCGTCCAACGAAAAGAGTAATCCCGATTGGGTCCTGGATTTTATTTTTTGGCCTGTAGCAGGCTAAGCGATTCCCTGGCCCGTCTATCGAGCTTTTCAGCAATGCTTTGGATCAGAGTGCATCCTGATGAGCAACCCTTATCAGGGCCCGAACCCCAATAAGTGCAAAACCAGCTCAGGTTACAAGAAAGTCCCTGACCGGCCGACGGGGGGATTTGTAATCAAAGCTGCTACGGCCAATTCGGACTGCCATTTGAGTAAACGGTAAACCGCCAACTTCCCGGTTAAATCTGCTTTTTAATCCATTCATCTGCTTGTATTCTTGTAAAATTTGGCTCAGGGGGTGCATTTTGAAGCCCATTGCAGTCAAAGCCAATTGCACCCGCGCGTAATCGTAGCCGGTTTGCACCCAATCCACTTGTGTATTGGCGCTGGTTTGCAATAACAGGTAGGCCCGGGAACTCCGGACTACCTCCTGGAAGGATTGCAGGTAAACATCAATATTGGACCGATCGTGCCAATCCGCCTTGCTCTGGCTCATAAAGAAGCCAACCAGAAAGCGCATCAAAGCGCCCATGCCGTTAGCCCGCAAAGAAATACCATCCCGATAATGATAAATTTCCTGGTCATTGTAACGAAACCAGACCCGGCTTTCGTCATACGTCTTTTCATTCAGGCATTCAATTACCATGGCCTGGTAAAACAAATCATGCAGTCGGCTCATTTGTTCCTTTTGGTTGATGAACACCAAACTGGAATGACTCGCACCCACCAGGGACTGTAATTGCTGGAATTCCGCTAAACTCAGCAGAGCCCCGGCATACTCCGTCCGGTCGGTCAAACGATCAGCAATCGCGTCATATAAAAGCGCGTCCTTTTGGCTCTGTTTCCGATTGGCCGGACCACTGTCGGAAGCCAGGTCCAACTCTATTTTGGCAACCGGCTTGTTGCCTGTCTGACTGAGAGGGTAGGTGCCCTGTGGAAACAAGGTGATTTGTGTACGGTATCCGGCCTGTAGCATACCAAGGCGCACATGCTCCAAAAAGGTGCCCTGACCGATATGTATTTGGCGCGTTGGCGGATCCGTTTCCAAAAGCAGACGCGATTCATCTATGTACAACAAGGCGCTAGCATCGCTTAACAGCTTCAGTTTCCAGGGCTGTACATTATGCGGATTCGGCGCCGTAATGCCGCAATTGATTGCCTGTAATATCGGCTCACGCAAGCCATTCTCACGAGAGTTATCCAAAGGATCTCGCGCAGTGCCTTGCAAACGCCCTGGTGTACTGCAAGCTTGCAGTAGTGCCGGTGCACCAAGCAGCGCTCCACTCTGGACAGCCTTTGTGATAAAGTGTTTGCGATTCAAAATTAAGGAACTCATTTTAATTCATTAAGTAATCAAAAACAGTGGCATCAGAGCGAAATAAAAAAATTATTACAAAATGAATTTTTCGGCAAAGGTAACGTTTGTTTCGTTCGTGATAGCTAGTGTCGGTGTTGCCCTCGCGATTCAGAATGCCTGGCTTTGCGATGATGCTTTTATCTCCTTTCGCTACGCCCAAAATTTAACCCGGGGGCTGGGGCTGGTTTACAACGCAGAAGAAAAAGTGGAAGGCTACACCAATTTTCTGTGGACACTGATTTTGGCCGGCGGCATGCAGCTGAAACTGTATCCGGAACTGCTTTCTCAGACTCTGGGAGTCCTGAGCTACGGCTGCATCCTGTGGTTATTATTTCTCTTTGAGAAACGGATAGCCTCTGACAAGAATTTCATACCCATTGGTCTGTTCGGATATGCCCTGTTTCACCATGGGCACATATTCGCCACCAGCGGCCTGGAAACTGCTCTATACACCTGCCTGGCCATATCGAGCTTTTATTTTTTTGATAAAGAAAAACTAAAAACCGGTGCCGCCTTGCTGTCATTAGCCGCTATGACCCGGCCGGATGGTCTCTTACTCTACCTGATCGCCGGAGTTTATCTAGTGTATTTATTCATGCGCGCTGAAAAGAACGCGTATTTTGCCGTTTTTAAACAATATTTACTGCTACCCCATCTGACCTTTTTGGCGCTCTATGGACCCTATTGGGTCTGGCGCTACCAGTACTATGGCTGGGCCTTTCCCAACACGTACTATGCGAAATCGGGCGCTGCGGTGGATCTGGAACAGGGCATCAGATTCTTTAGTCTCTTTTTCAAGTCGTACTATATATTAGCTTTAGTACCACTAGCGGGACTTATCTATTACCTGCGCTTGTTTACCCGAGTAAAGCCCGATGATCGAAATATCAAAATAATCATTTTGCTAATAATGCCTGCCCTGGCGCATATCGCCTATTACACCAAAATTGGCGGCGGATTCATGTTTGCGCGCCTTTATTTACCGATCGTACCTTTTCTTTTTATACTACTCGGTTATTACCTTAACTGCCTTTTTTTCGGTCGCAAGCGCTTACTGGCAGCCTTGATTGTGTGCCTTGGAGTGGTATTTTACCATGATCCTTATGCCAGGCAAAAAGGAGCGCCGGTAATCGACGGGATTGTGGCCGAAAACAA
>JAGRNA010000301.1 GCA_020441005.1 Leptospiraceae bacterium | reverse complement strand
CTTTCCCGCCGCATGCCTCGCTGCGCATTGGGGATGCCCATTTTGAGCGCTGGGTATTGTTGTTCAACCAAACGCTGGATGAACATTTTCATGGCCAAAAGACAGAAGAAGCCAGGTGGCGGGCTCAAAAAATGGCGGCTTTGTTTGCTTCCAAAATCGAATATTACCGGCAGGCAGATGCCAGACCATTGATTTAACCATTCATCCGCATTCTATGGAATTTCAGGAGCCAATCCACCGGCATACGGCACTGCGATCATTCAGCAGGGAACATCATCACGGCCTTTTGTTGTGCTGGAAAATCAGGGAGGGACTAAAAAATAAGGTTGCAACCAGCAGAATCAAGCAGTATGCCGACTGGTTTTACCACCAGCACCTTGCCCAGCATTTCGATGTTGAGGAACAACACTTGTTTCCCATACTTGGAAAAAACAACAAGATGGTACGTCAGGCAATCGCCGAGCACCAGCGCCTCAGGGTCTTGTTTATGCTGGACAATGATTCAGTCGATACGCTGGATTTGATAGCCGCTGAGCTGGATCACCACATTCGTTTTGAAGAGCGGGTGCTGTTTGGTGAAATCCAGCAACGCGCAACCCGGGAGCAACTGTTGCTGCTCGATGAAATTCATCAGGAAATTCCAGACGACAACCAGTGGGCCGACAGGTTCTGGGAATAGTCCCCGGGCCAGCTGCTTCCCGCCAAATCATCAAAATCATGCTCCGACTGTCTGCCGCTGTTCTGCTTGTTCTCGGGTTGATCCACTGCGCAGATGCGCCCATACATGCGCGTGAGTTTGAGGAGCTGTGCGTTGCTAAAAAAAACCTGAACGCCGAACTTGCCGTGTTGAAAGACAGTGTTGGCGAAGTCTGGGATCGCATCAATTTGCTGCTTGAAAACAATTTTTCTGATCAAATGACCCCCGCAGAAAAAAACAACATGACGCAGGTCCGCAATGCGAGCCTGATACGGATGTTTGCTTCCTACGAAACGATGGATGATGGGCTGAAAGCGGCGGTCGACGATGCCGAAGGAGTTGATAAAACGATCGCCAAACGCATTTTTTTGCTCAAATTAAAATTGCGCGATCTGGAATCCCGCGAAATGAGGCTTGCTGAAAAAATTATGGAAGAGGAAGGCGCAGCAGCCTTGCAGCGATACGAAGACATGTATGCCCGGAACACGAAGCAATTACCGGGCGATTAGACCTGTATAATCTATCCAAAATCAACATCGAATCTTATTTGAAAAATCAATTACCCCAACCGTTTATCCATGAAAAGAATTTTATTTTTTTTGCTTTCCCTCACGCTCATTCTCCATGCCTGTCGCAAGGAGGAACAAGTTGCAGAGAGCAGACCTGCCTCTGGATTTTCTTACCGGATACCCATGCTGTGGAATCAATTGTACCTTAGAATTGAACGATTTTGCCCAGGGTATAAACCGCCGGTTTCTGCACGAAATATTGCCCTTATCAACCTGAGTGCTTATGAAACGGTAGTGCATGGCAGCAAAG
>JAGRNA010000007.1 GCA_020441005.1 Leptospiraceae bacterium | reverse complement strand
AGCCCGGCATTGTTGACCAAAATATCGACAGCCCGAAAGGGCTCGGTCAGGGTTTCGATAGCTTCAATCACCTGAAATTTGTCCTGAATATCCAGCGGCAGAATCAACGTCCGTTCGGGTCCAATTTCGTTAGCCAGGGATTGCAGCTTGTCGGCGCTGCGAGCCAGCAGAATCAGGCGGGCCTGCTTGTCCTTGCCAAATTCACGGGCACAGGCTGCGCCAAACCCGGAAGAAGCCCCGCTGATACAAATTGTTTGCGCAGTATCCATTCTCAGTTATTCAGGCCGCACCAGTCTTTGGTAATTTCTTTGCCGCGATAAGCCTGGAGGACTTGCCGGATGACCTCACGGGCCGCCGCGGCCGGTTGGGCCGGGTCTGAAAGTTTCTGATTTGCTGTTTGGGCCAGGCGTTGATCCAGCAGCTCTCCTTTAGCAGAACTGGCACTGGCCTTTTTATATAGCGCCTGGATCAAATGTCCGTTTTGAAAATAAAAGCGGGATTGTTCGGCGGTGTCCAGGGTGGCTTCACCGCCATCCGGATTGCGCGCACCGCCCGGATCAAAGGTCCAGGAGCTCTCTGCTACCATGATGAAAAGCACCGCATTGCTTTGCAACAGGGCCTGCCATGTTACGGCGCCATGTTCGCCCCCGCTGCTGTACTCGATCCATACCAGACGGCCCGTTTGAGATCGGGTGTGGACCTGGCCACCGACAGGATCGTCCGGACACTGCCATGCAATGGTATCGGCCTTGATTTGCATAGCATCCGTATACGCGGTCCGAATGGCCTTGATTGCGCTGGATTCCGCTGCCGGGTGATTTGCCTCGGCCTCAACCGCCGTATCGCTGGCGTCAGCTGGTGCATACGCATCGCAGTTTGCGAGTACGCCCAACAGGCTCAGGTGGAGCAGAATAGCAGCAGAGCAGTGTTTTGTTTTCATGCGCAATCGCAGGTTCCCTGAAAAAGGCTGGATTCGCATCAGCACAGGGCCACTGAAGCTTTATATAAAAACACTACTGCTGCTTGAAAGCAGTTTTTTTGCCCGCCAGCGCCTTTGCGGGATTGCGGCTGCGGTTTCGCTGGATTGTAAGAACCGTCAGGGCACTCTGGATCTATCAATGCCGGGGGCCTGTCGCCGCTTATCTCTGGATTATTTTCTGCATTCCGTTTGTATCCACTGCTGAATGGCGATAGCTACGGATTGCCAGTCGGCATCGAGCATCATGTCGTGAGCCATGTTCTTGAAAATCTGCGCTTCAACTCCATAGGCCCTGGCGGTGGCCCGCACCTGGTCTGGTCGGAACACCGTATCATTGGCTGCGCCTGATACGAGCATGGGCACCGGACTGTTGGTCCGTGCTTTTTTGGGTTGCGGGCGGTTAAAGAGCAGCATATCCAGAAAAGCCAGGAAGGACTCCGGCTGCATGCGGGCATGATACCGATTCAGCTGGTTTGCGCTAATCGATTCAGAAAAGAAATGATAGCGGGTCAATTCGGGTCGGCGCACCAATGGACCCAGGTGCAGCTGCAGGGTTGTCAGCAGCACACTGAATGGAAAACGGGCCGTCAGCCGCAGGAAGGTGGCCATTGCACCGGCCGGCGGTAGCGACGCTAGGAGTACTGCACCGGCCAGGGGTACCCGGGCTCGTTCCATCACTTTCTGTACGACGTGACCACCCATACTATGACCCACGATCACCGGCGGTGTCGTCAATTTATTTTTGATCACGCTTTCGACATCGATTGCATAGTCATTGATCCGGTGCCAGCGTAGGCCCGCCCGGCCTGCGCTCTCCCCATGACCGCGCAGACTCAAGGCACCGGCCTGATAGCCCTGCTCCTGAAACCAGGGCAGGAAGTTTTCAGCCCAGCACCAGGCTCCATGCCAGGCGCCGTGTACAAACAGAATCGGCGGCTGTCCGGGGGTTACTGCTGTTCTGGGCTGATAATCCAGGTATTCTAGCTGGTATAACTGCATGGTTACTGTAGCAGACTCATGATAAGTTGCGCTTTTTACAAGCAGATTTCGCACAGTGTCATTCTTGTTTACTATTACTAATGCAACCTGATAAAATCGCGCTCTTCAAAGAAAACTGGCCTCGTTTATCATGAGTAAGCTTCTCATGGAAAACATGTCTTGTTTTAGCGTGACCAGCGGTTTCTTGCAGCCTGCCGGCGCAGCAGTACCATAACCCGATCTCTAAATACCGTTCGTAGAGTACTTGAGCAGGGTAATGCCGGTCAGGATGCCGTCGGTAAAGGTGCCCGCACTGATCAAATTACCATGCCCCTGATAGGGACCAATATTGGGAGTGTAAATACACACTTCACCGCTTTCACACAGTCCGTTTTCGTTGCCAATACCGTCATTCAAACGTTCAAAGGCCCGGCGTAAAAAGGTGCTGCTGCAAAGACCAGTGGACCAGGTTCCACCCGCGCCCATACAGGCCGCGCTGGTGACCCAGCCGGGTCGGGAACAGAGCTGAGCCTGCCAGACGGCACCCGGAATGCTTTCACAATCTGACTGGTTGCTTTCATCCCATAAGTGATAATAGACATCATTGCCGCTCGGCAAAGCCAGCGTACTCCGCAGGACGTTATCCGTGGCCTTGAGCCTCCAGTCCCAGATCCGGCAGGCAGTTGCCCCGTTGCCGCAGCGATTCACATTGGCTGCATTGGCTACATCTCCCATATCTCTGGCTGTGGTGCGATAGCTGTTTTCAAAGTGAATCAGATCGCCGGGATTGATGCCCAGGCTACCATTGGTATCGGCTGTGTTGGCCGTGTCGTCTGCCAGGATCCGGCCGACAAAGCTGCCGGCGGCGGTTTGTCCGGCAGTATATGTGAAGTTGGATGCCAGATCAGGCGTACACCCGGTGATGATGCCCGACCCGGCAGCGCTTTCGCAATCGCCGGTTGTGTTATTGCCCGTAATCAGCCGTCCGGTGAAGAAGTTGTTGAGGGACGCGGAGCCCTGATCCGTGTCAAGGGCGAATTTGGCTCCCTGGTGGTGCAAGAGCGCCAGATCGCCGACTGTATTCAGATCGCCCAGTTTGCCCACGCCCTGGGAAAGGGCCAAACCGTTTTGCAGATGATTGAGCGCAAACTGGTTGGCGATCAAGTTGCTTTGCGATAGCACCCCGTTTACCTGGGCTGTGCCATACGCCCCTGAAAACAGGGTGCCGCCATTCAGCATTACATTGCTGTCGCTGTCCCAGCAAATAATCCCGGCCGACGGGTTGCTGTTGATGATATAGTCAATCAGGATATTGTTGTCCACATCTGCAGTGGCCGCGTCGCCGAAATAAAAGCCGTAGTTCGCTCCGGCTATGCGAATGCGGTAAAAAGTATTGTAGCGGTTCAGATTGCCGTTCTCAAGACCGCGAATCGTATCTTCTGCGCCGATGTGGATGTCACGTATTAAATTGTTGTAACTGCCGCCATTCACAACGATTGCGTTGCCGCCGCCCGCGCCCAGTTGCTGAATCTTGACATTGCGCATCACACTGAACCAGGTATTGCTGAATCGGATAGCATTGGTGTCATCCTTCTGGTTCAACTCCAGCTCCAGCCACATAAATTTGTCGTTCTGGCAGTCGATCAGATGCCCGTCGACAGCAGCGCTGCCTTCGATGAGTAAACCAGGCTGGCTGACCAGGGCGATTTTGTCGGCGCTGAAGCTGAATATTCCAGCCGGATTGGTGGTCAGTATATTGATCGTTCCGCTTGTCGCAAGTATGCCTGGGGCCGGATTCTTGATTACGGGATTGGTCCACCATAGAGCGGACGTTGTTGCAGCGCTGGCGACCGTTACACCCGCTGAGTTCGAGACAGCAATCGTAACTGAATTGCTCTTAAAGCTGCCGCTTGTGAAGTCGATCAGATCCGACAGGTGCTTGTCCTCAGCCAGTCCGCCGGAAACAAACCGGACCTGGCCGTTACTGGAATCGCAGGTCCAGTGAAAGGCACCCAGAGAATCACTGGCCGAAAGTCCGCTGCAGCTGCTGTAATTGTGCACCGTTACAACCCGCATTTCACCACCGTGGATGCAGCGATTGTAGCCCCCTTTTTCGGTTCCAGCGCAGGCAGTGTCGCTGGCGTTAAGACGGGAGCTGCCGTCGGCCTTGACATAGTCGTTCCAGTTGGCACCGTTAACCGGGTATAACGCCGTCAGTGGGCCTGGCTTTGGAGTGGGATACGATTGAGGACTGAGCAGCAAGGCGAGTAAAACATTTTCCCAGGTATTATTCACCGGTAGCCTGGCCAGGCAAGAGCACAGGCTGATTGGCAGGCTGCCAACCAACAGAAAGACTATGAATCGGGCTAACCGCATCTGGCTAGATAACAATCAATGGTCGGTTTCTTGCCGCAAAAAGAGCATTCCCGGCAGCTGGTCGGTAGTATGACCCGACTGTCTCTCTAGCGAACATACAGTGCAGGCCTCTCACTCAAAAAGCAACCGCACCGGATGAGCCTGGCCGTTGGTTTCTACCGCCAGTTCAATCCACGCGCCATCACGCCGAACCCTTTGATCCAGCTCGGCGGCCTCGCTTTCCGGGATAAAAAATTTCTCTACTCCGGCCCGGAAGCGGCCGCTTTGGCACGAGCCCTTGATGTAGGCCGCGCAATATTGCAGATCATGATCGTGGCAGCCCCGCAGGCGGGAATAGCGCGGCCGTTCACTGATTTCATCAAAGCAAAGGCAGGCGGATTTACGGCGATCCTGACACTGAGAGCGGTCTGCCAGTTTAAGCTGATAGGTGATAAAATGACCGGCCAAAAGATCGCGCGGGTCGTAGCCCTCAATGGGCAGCTGGACACGCAGCGCTGTGCCGCGTACGACAGCCAGCCGCGTAGCCTGGAAACCGAGTACCAGGATGGGCAGAGCCAGGGCAAAAAGGAGCAGGCCGAAAACAAGCGGTCGCCGGATTGCGGCTGGTGATGTGGATTGGGTATTGCTATTGGTAGACACTTGCATTTGCTTTATCCTGACTTTTAATCCTGGTTTAGACCAGCAGCCATGCGGGCCAGATGTTTACGGCCGTACCAGTAGGCCAGTCCCATGGCGATGAATACCAGGCCCGAAAAAATCAATCCGATTCCAGTCGTTGCCAGGTCGCTGAATACCTCCAGGTAGACGGCGTAAATCCGGATTCCGGCCGCGATCATGTAAAAATGAAATATCTTTTCCATCTGCCAGCCGGCATGAATGGCAGCCAATCCCAGAAACACACCAATAAGAGTGAAGGCCCGCAGCCATTCACTGTCAGCTAAAAGGCCTGATAAAAGCAGCGCGGCAAGGAATACCACAATGCCGGCAGTGATGGATTGGGCCTTGCCCCAGCCAGCCAGGATTTGAGAACTGAGCACGAGCAGCACTCCCATGAAAAGGCTACCCGACCAGGCGAGGCCGGAGGCCTCGAAAATAGAATCTGATATGTCAAAAGACAGCATGCCCAGACCGCCGGTCAGAATTCCAAGCCCCCAGATGGCCAGGGCCCTTTGCAGGGGATGCGCACGCAGCGGACGGGACTGCATAATGGTCGCCAGCAACAGAAAGCCGCCCGAAAGCCAGGCGATAAAATACAGTCCTTCGCTGTCATCGAATAAGCGCCCAAAGATGCCCTCTGCGCTGGCAAAGGTAAAGGCAGCCAGCCATAAATGCGGCAGAATGGCCTTGCGCGTGAAGACTAGCAAGAGGGCGCTTAAAGAGCAGCTCCAAAGCAGCGCGTCGTACAATTCGCCGCCCTGGTGAAAGACCTGCGATACCAGTCCAATGGTGGCTGGAATCCAGAGCGCAAAGGTTAGCAGCGTGGCCTCGAACCAGATGACAGATTGCTTCTGCCACAAATAGACCAGGCCGATGGCCAATAGCACCATCACCCCAAAGTCAGTTGCGAGCTTGACCGCCGCGGGAATCTCGTCCCAATTAAAAGCGATCAGTGAGATAATCCCGATCATAATCGCAACGATACCCAGGCCTACAAAGGCGAAGAGAATGTACGGCCGCTCGGCACTGCGGGTTTGTTCGAATTCGGCGATCGCCGCCGCTTGGTCGGCTTGAATCAAATTGGCTTTCTGCCACTCGATCAGTTTTTTTTCCCAGATCATTGCTTTGAGTCCTCTTTACTGTAGATTCACACACCAAATTTGGGGAGACAAAGGGCGGTTCTCTTGAACCAGCCGGTGTTACCTGGTGGACGCCATGCTACGCAGTTGCCTGCAAATCGTCAACCAAGGCTTGCCTGGCATTTTTCACTCGAAAGCCGGATGCAGCTTGAATTTTAGCGGCTGCCCTGGAGCACGGCCGCCACGTATGCCTGGTTTGCCGTTGTATTGGAACGCAGCATCATAATCAGCATCCGCTTCAGTTTCTTTAAGGCTGCGGGGCCCTGCGATTTTAAAATCTCGGCCTCCAGCCGCTGTCCTTCGGGACTGCCGGACAGCTCGAAGGTCGGGTCGGATACCAGCCGCTCGGGCATGGTATCTTCTAACAGGGCATCCAGCTCATCCGATCGACCGAAGGACAGGCTGGTGATATAGGTGCGCGGAATTTTATCGCTGTAGATGATTTTTTGATCAGCGCTGACAATCTGCAGGGCGATGGAATCGGGGGGATAGTTCTGCTGTGATTCCGCGAACATGATCTGATTTTGCAGGTTATCGACGACCGTGTGGCGGTTGGAAACCAGTTGCACGGCATTGTCCTTGAAACTGCTAAAGCCAAAAATATCTAACAGACTGACACAAACCATGCGGCCGCTGCTGATGCCGGGCAGGGCACGCGCGTGATAGGGCTGCGATAAATCACCAATATAGTGCAGACCCCAGCCGGTGAAGCGCCAGCCCCAGTAATCTTCCTGATTGGCGAAGGCAAAGCTGGCCAGAGTCTTGTATAAATGGATCCGGTATTCGGGATAGGTATGTTGTAGAAATCCGGCGGCGGCAAAGGTGATGCCATCTTCATGATAAAAACCCATGTGGAACGGGGCCTGGCTGCCGTATTCCAGATTGGGGTTGCCAAAAGGCTGCGGTCCGAAGCCGTAGCGCTTTCCATGTTCGGTGCCGTTATCGCTAAAAAGACCAATATCCATGCCCATGTCGGGCTCATCACTGGCGGTGCTGACGACGTCCAGAGCCCGTACAGCGCTGCCGGTTGGCAGCTTGACATACACAGGTTTGGCCAGATCCTCCAGATTTTTAAAAACCGTCAGTTTAAGCGGATCGATGCGTTGCCGACCGGCTGCCGGATTCGAGGGCAAGAGCTCCAGGTAATCCTGATGCAACGATGGCTGTCCGGGGTGGACTCGTATTGCTTGCATAAAAGCCTGCACACGCTGAGCAGACGGGGTGGCCGCCTTGAAGGCCAACTCGTCGGGCCGGGGTCGGTAGAATTCCAGGTTTTGCCGGGCCCACTGTTCTTCGACAGCCAGGAGTGTTTCGAGAGCGGCTGCATGGCGGTTTACAAAATCGGCCAGGGAACGGACGGTGACTGCCTGGCGCACGGCTGGCAGGTCACGCAACGCCGGTTCGGTAATCAGCGCATGCATGGTCCAGGCATACAGGGCCGGCATGGCTGTGAATAGTAATAGTATAACAGCAAATACTTTGGTCAGACGCAGGGGAACTCTTCGCATTCTGTAACGAATTTGTAACAATGCTGTCCTGTAAAGCGCAAATCGGATGGCTTATCAGAGGTGACCAACAAGCCATAATCTATTTAGCAATTGTAAATTCAAAGGGGAGCTCGCATCCCTGATGGCATTTCAAAAAAAAGCGTGTATAATCATAAGTCGAACCACTGCTGGAATTAAAGCGCACATAGATATTTTGTGATACACCTGGTCCAGCCGAAGGGAAGGCCCTGATCTCGTTTGTGTTGCATTGTTGGCTATAAATGTCCACATCCTGGCCAGGGCTTTCTGTTACCTGGAAAACATAGGGTATGAAATAATCTGATTTTGGCAGCAAGTTGAACCAATGGGGCATATTTTGGTCCAACTGGATACTATACGCTGTTTCAACCTCGTAAAGAGGCATGCTAGCCGCAGGGCAATAGTCCCTGATATTGCTAAGCAAAAGCAGGGTATTGATTCGCGCCTGTAATTGCTCTGTTTCGGTTCGGCCCCGGGAGTCTCGATCTTCCATCTGGCAAGTGTATAGTAGCGCGACTGTGCCATATAGAAGCAGAAAAGCCGCAATGTTCCAGACACCTGAGCAAAAAAATGTGCAATGCGCCCGGGATTTCATAGCGGTCCGGATGGTATAGTAGCAAGAAACGGCTGTTCGCATGCACCTGTGCATGTAAAAAAGTAGGCGGCTTGATTCAAGAATTTGAAGTATTCCAGTTGACCGGTGGAATCTGATGAGCCTAAAGTCTCATGGCTCTGTAATTTGCAGCTTGACTTTACTGACAGTGTGACATTTTGCCCTGTGGCCTCCTGGATGGTAATCACATAGGGTTGAATACCTGCAGCAATTGGAAAGGTAAACCAGTGTTTACGGCTTGCAGGGCTAGTGATATTGTGATTGCCTGCTGAGTAGAATTGCGCGGTATCGCAATAGTTCACAAAGAATTGCATTTCAAACGCTAAAAGAAACAATGTCGACTCGGCAAAATGCGTATCCATCGATTCACTGCAGTTTATAACTCCTGACAAGATAAGCATTGTTAGCAACATCTTTTTGCCGGGCGTCCTTATCATAGTCTGAATCCATCCTGATATAACACTCAAGATCATACATAATGTAACAACGAATACTGGCTAAGTTTGCATCGCTTTTACACAAGCGCAATGCAAATTTTCATTTTCTTATACTATATGAGCAAAATTCGCAATGTGCCTCAGGCTATCCTGTTGGGTTTTGATTGAGCGACAACCTGGAGATGCAAACATTCATCTGGATCAGGCACTGCACAATGGCCGACTTGTCTGCAACCCGGCCTTGCATCCATGATTGATACATGGATGTTTTACCATTTGGATCGTGCATCCACCTGTGCTAACTGCGAAGGTGTCCTGCCTGGTTTTAAGCACTTCTACATGGAAGACCGGGCCGGTGACAAACACTGCCACTTGGTATTCCGTGCACGTGTCCAACTGGCGCTGATTAATGGAATTCGCGCTGCGGTTCGCTCAAGGGGGATGGTTTGTAATGCCGCATGAGATAATTCAGGTTCTTTGTCAGCACCCGCCGGGTGTCGACCGGCATAACAACCTGAGAAATGGAACCCAGCGAGAGCGCCTCCTTGGGATTCATCAGCTCATCTTCGTAGCGTTTTGTCATGGCGGCCAGCACCTTGTCCAGTTCAGCCTGAGCCGTGGCTTTGTCGACCCCGGCAGCCAGGTCGGATTTGAATTTAACCCGGGCGGCCTTGATTTCTTTTTTATAGACGAATTCCTTACCCGCTGGACCCATAACCGCTACGCGCGCGGTGGGATAGGTCAGCACCAGGTCGGCGCCGACATGTTGGGAATTCCAGATCGCATAGGCGCCGCCGAAGGCGTTGCGCACGATCAGATTGATGCGCGGAGTCCGTAAATCAATGATGGACTCCATCAGGGCGCGTCCGGCCTGCACGATGCCTGCGGATTCCTGCTCCGAGCCGGGCAAAAATCCGGTCGTGTCCTCCAGGAAAATGACCGGGATATTGTATAGATTACAAAAGCGCATGAAACGCGCGCCCTTATGAGCGGCCTTGATATCGATTTGCCCGCTGGATTCCGCGGAATTGTTGGCCATGAATCCGACGACATGCCCTCCCAGGCGACCGAAGGCGGTGATCAGATTCCGGGCGCGTTGCGGTTGCATCTCAAAATAGGCGCCGTGGTCGCAGATTTGCTGTATAATCAGCGTCATGTCAAAGGGGGTATTAAAACCGGTGGGCGATGTGAAAGTCTTGCGCAGCAGAATTTCAATTTCAGCGGTCGCCCGGTCTTCCGGGTCGCTGGTCGCACTGAACTGCGGACTGCTGTAATTGTTATCCGGAACGTAGCTGAGCAAACGCAGGGCCTTGCGCAGCGCGCCGAGCTCGTCGCGGGCGACCAGATCGACAACCCCGCTTTGACCGTGCACGCGCGGGCCGCCCAGTTCATCGGGGGTTACGTCCTCGCCTAGTACATCACGCACTACCTGCGGTCCGGTCAGGCCAAAGAAGGTCTCTTCGGGTTGAATCATGAAACTGCCTTGACGGGGTAGATAAGAACCCCCACCGGCGTTATAGCCAAACATCAGCATAATGCTGGGCACCACGCCCGAGATTTTGCGCAGGGCGTAAAAGGCCTCGGAATAACCGTCCAGACCGCCCACCCCGGCCGGCACAAAGGCACCGGCCGAATCATTCATACCAATCAGCGGGATGCCATGCTCGCCAGCCATGTAAATGATGCGGGCCAGTTTGGCACCGTTGGTAGCGTCCATGGATCCGGCCCGCACGGTAAAATCGTGGCCGTAGACGGCAACGTCGCGACCATCAATGTCGATGATGCCGGTAACAATGCTGGCGCCATCCAGGCTGGGGCCCCAGTTTTGAAAGCGCAGGTTGGGTTCTTTTTGACTCAGAATTTTCAGGCGCTCAAAAACAGTCATGCGCCCTTTGGAATGCTGGACTGTGACCCGCGCCGGCCCGCCACCCTTGAGCGGCCGCGCAATCAGGTCATCGGCCATTTGCAGGGTATCCAGATAGGCGTTGCTTTGCTGGCTGCCCTGGGGCGCGCTTTTTTTCAGAGGGTTTGTTAGTTTAATTGTTACCGGATCACTCACCCGGGCATTTTTTAGGCTTCCACTTAGCCTTGCAATCTGAAAATCTTCTGAATGGCGATCCATGAGTCTCGCGCATGGTAAGAGGATCGCACCAGGGGTCCCGACTCCACTAACTGGATTCCGGCTGCCTGGGCCCAGACCTTGAGGTCGGCGAATATTTGCGGTTCCAAAAAGCGACCCTGATTCGTGTTGGCCGCTCCGGGTTGCAGGTACTGACCGATAGTCAGCATGTCGATTGGAATGCTGGCCAGATCGCCAATCACCTGCCGGACCTCCTCCAGTTCTTCGCCCAGCCCCAGGATCAGTCCGCTTTTAGTCACAAATCCGGCCGCCCTGGACTGCGCTAATACCGAAAGCGAGTTGCGGTAATTCGATTGGGGGCATATGGTATTGAACAAGGAGGGCACTGTTTCAACATTGTGATTGATGATGTGTGGTTGGGCATCGAAGACCCGTTGCAGGTTCTCCGGCCGGGCCTTGAAATCGGGGATCAATACCTCGACAATCGTGCCCGGGTTTTGAGCCTTCACAGTCCGAATACAGTCGGCAAAATGCTTGCTGCCGCAGTCTTTTAATTCATCGCGATCGACCGAAGTGATAACCGCATGCTGGAGCTGTAATTGCTGAATCGCGTTAGCCAGGCGCTCCGGTTCCGATGGATCCAGGGCCAGCGGGCGGGCAGTCTGAATATCGCAAAAGGAACAGCGCCGGGTACAGCGATCGCCCATAATCATAAAGGTGGCGGTGCCCTGGTTCCAGCAATGGCCCAGGTTGGGACAGGCGGCCTCCTCGCAAACAGTATGCAAGCTGCCATCCCGGACCACTTTACGCGTTTGGGCGGCGGTAGAATTGCCCCTGCCAATCGTCAGCGGCAATTTGACGCGCATCCATGGCGGTTGTGCCGGTCGTTCGATCCGCTTTGTTTGGTCTGGGTTGCCCATCAGTGTTGCCTCGCGGTCAATATGTTCATTCCAGACGCATGCGATCCTGTAGCAATTGTTTTTATTCCCCCTGGGTAGCTACGCTGCCTGAACACGTCCCGGACAGCAAGGGCCTTGCCATGCATTGATAATTTGATATATTACTTGTTGCATTGAATCAATCGGCCTGTTTGCCAAACCAGCTAACCGAGATCAAAGAAGTCTGTCTGCATGTTAAAAAACCCCCCGCCATTTGTCAGCCGCTACCTGGATGCATTACCGGTCGATAATGAGGACGCGCCTGTTTCCCGGCAAGTGAGCGGGGTATGTGCCAGTCGGGCGCAAATGCGCGGCTTTTCCGATCCACAGTTGATCGCCTGGAATCCGGACCTGGCTGGCAGTCTGTCTTTACAGGATCTCTTTACGAACCCGGGCGTGGCTGCCAATGTGTTGTGCGGCAATCAGTTGTTGCCTGGCATGCGGCCCTATGCCATGCGCTACGGCGGGCATCAGTTTGGGCATTGGGCCGGTCAATTGGGCGACGGCCGGGCAATCAATCTGGGTGAATTGCCCGATCAGCGCGGCCGCATGCAAGGGTTGCAGCTCAAGGGTGCCGGCCCGACAGCCTATAGCCGTCAAGGGGATGGGCTGGCCGTTTTGCGATCTTCCCTGCGGGAGTACCTTTGTAGCGCGGCCATGATCGCCCTGCAAATCCCTTCGACGCGCGCCTTGAGTCTGGTGCTGACTGGCGAGCAGGTCGTGCGCGACATGTTCTATGACGGCAATCCAAAATTGGAAAGCGGAGCGGTTGTGTGCCGGGTATCGGAATCGTTTATCCGCTTTGGCCATTTCGAATTGCTGGCTGCCAGGCATGAGTTCCCATTGCAAAGACAATTGGCAGATTTCGTGATTGCCAATCATTATGCTCACATCGATCAGGATCCCGCCCGGCGCTACCAGGCCTGGTTTCATGAGATCTGCGCGTGTAGTCTGCAGCTGGTGCTCGACTGGCAGCGGGTTGGGTTTGTGCATGGTGTGCTGAACACAGACAATATGTCAATTTTGGGCGAAACGATTGACTACGGTCCCTATGGCTGGCTGGAGGATTACGATCCGCTATGGACTCCGAATACGACCGATGCAGCCGGGCGCCGCTACTCCTTCGGCAATCAGCCAGCCATAGTGCACTGGAATTTGGCCATGCTGGCGAATGCCCTGTATCAGCTGATCGCTGATCGTGATTTCCTGGAAGCCGAGATAGCGCAATTTGAATCCGATTTTCAAGTCCGAATGACCGGTCTGCAACTGGCGAAGACCGGTTTTTGCAACTGGCCCTGGAACGCCGGCGAATGGCAGCAATTGCTGCAGCATGCGCCGGTAGAGGAATGGGTCGCATTTGTCTTGCAAACAGAGGAGCTCTTGAAGTCGCGCAGCACAGATTATACCATTTTTTATGATTTACTAGCTGATTTCAATATCGGCGCCGCCTTTGGAGCCGGTCTGGACTCCGCCCCGGACCTGGCAGCCCTGCACCGCCATTTGGCCGATGCATTTTATGACTCTGATGTTGACACTGCCACCTACAACTCTCGTTTACAGAAATGGGCGGAAACTTACGCCCGGCTTTCGCGGCGGATCGGACTGGAACAGCCGCTCAGAAAGCGCAGAATGCGGCAGTGTAATCCCAGGTATGTGTTGCGCAATTATATGGCTCAGGAGGCTATCGATCTGGCCGAGACCGGCGACTATAGCCGCATTGCAGAACTTTTCCAGCTGTTACAGAAGCCCTACGCGGATCAGCCGGCTATGCATAATCGGTACTGTAAAAAAAGACCCGCATGGGCGAATAGCAAGCCCGGTTGCGCGATGCTTTCCTGTAGCTCCTAGGCTTAATCCTGGTCGCGGGCGTCAGGCATCCAGAGCGTACTGCCGCAAAGTTTCCATATCTATGTGTTCGATGACTGAAATATGCGTACCCGCCAAATAAACCTGCGGAGCCATATTATGCTCCAGGGCTTCTAACCAGCGCAGCATGCAAAGACACCAGCGATCATTGGCTTTCAATCCCGGAAATCCAAAATGAGGCGCAGGCGTACTCAGGTCATTGCCCATGCGTCGGCTAAATTCCAGAAATTCGGCGCTCATCAGGGCACAAACGGTGTGCAATCCTCGATCTTCCGGGCCAGTATCGCAGCAGCCATTCCGATAAAACCCGGTGACCGGATTCTGGCTGCAAATTTGCAATTCGGTGCCCAGAACATTTAATGCCATAATGAAAGTAATTAGCGGCAATTCATAAAGCCGGCAAGTTTTTTTGCCGCATTGCCAATGCAGTCTGTGAGGCGAGCGGCAAATACGGGGCCCTTTTTAGCGGCATAAGTGTTTGAGAGCCAGATCAAAGGCCTGGCGTCCGCCGCGCAAAACTTTTTTACGCCATTCGCTGGTGTCCGGGTTGAAAGCATCCCGAATTTGCTTTTTGGTCCAGTGGCCCAGATCCGGTGCTGCCTCCTGATGGTGGTGCTCCCGGTTTTCATCGCGCAGGGCCTTGAGCAGCCTGGTTCCGGATACTGTGCCGAATTCCTGGGTGATATAATCAATTTCCTTGCGTGGGAACAAATGCGGGAAGGCTGTTTCCATCCCACCCAGCATATCATAAATTAACGCACCTTTCTGGCCGGGCACATCCAGCCGGCCGGCATATTCCCGTTCCAGAGTCTGGTGCAACGGGCCGCCAAAATTACGCTCCAGAATCAGCCAATCTTCGCCGTATTCTCCCACACCGGTATGGACATCGACAACACAAATGCGCCTGGCCCACCGCAGGTTTTTTTGCAGCCATTTCAGATAGAGGCGGGGACCTTGCTCCATTTCAAATCCGCCAAAGAAAAGACCATGTGGATAGGCGAACTGGCCCTGGCCGCCGGCCTGTTTTAAATTCTGGAAACCATGGATCAGAATTTTTATGATCAGACGCAATACAAAAAAACTGTAGCGCTTGCTCCGGCCGAAAGGATTCAGAAAGTCATGCATGCGGTGATACACAGCGTGCGCTCCGTTGCGCTGATCGGTTTCATGGATGAAATTTCGGTTTAAATCAACATTATTTTCATTCGCTCGCCGCAGCCAGGCCATCCCATAAGGATTCAGGCAATGGACCAGTACCAGGCTGGTATTCTTGCGCGTCCAGGGCAAATCCTTTAACAAGGCCACCTGGACTGCAGAGCCCGCAAAACCTTCGACCCCATGAATCCCGGAGGAATGGAGCAGTACGCGTTTGGCTCTCTTTTTGCCAATGCGGGCGATGTCTATACTCAACTCCTCGCCATTGGGTCCGCGGGCGTCGATGGGCAGAGTGTATAATTTGGCATCCGCCGCAACGGCCGCCTTGCGGAATCGCTCGCGGGCTGCAATGTAATCCTGCGCAAAAATCTGATCCAGCTGGACAGGCATACTGAAAGCGTTCAAGAACTTCCTCCCTGGTCAAACGAAATCCGGTCTCACTTGCGATTTCTGAGCGCAAACAAGCGTGCAAGCCAGATGTTTGGATTGCCGTACGCAGTATTTATCATTATTTGGAACGAATGAGTGATATCGAATCCATTGCCGAGCAGGTGCGTAAGGAACTGGGCACAGTGATGGATCCCGAGATAGGTTTGAGCCTGACGGAACTGGGTTTGATCTACGATGTGAATGTTTCCGAGGATAAGGGCGTGAACGTAGTCATGACCTTTACGTCCATGGGCTGCCCTTACGGACCGCAGTTGCAGGCCGAGGCGCAGTTGGCGGCTTCGCGCCCTGAAGGAGTCAGTGTTGCCAATGTAGAGGTTGTATTCAGCCCGCCCTGGGATCCGCACACAATGGCCAGCGAGGAAGCGCGCGAGATGCTTGGGATTTATTAGAGATTTGTATGGTTGGATTTTTTATCTTTCCAGATCCAGGTAATCTGTCACCACTCGATTGATTAACTGCTGATCGTTGCTTTCAATGCGTTCCAGATCAATGGCCGTGTATATATTTCCGTCTGACTCCGTCCAGGATCGCACAACCGTTCCGCTGGCCTGGATTTCGGACTTGTCCCCGCCAATCAGGACGCACACTTGCATCAGCATGCCTGCGGGGTATTCTTTATCCGTTTGAAAGCTGATCCCGCTGCCGCTAATGTCCCGATGAAAGAATTGCATATACGCATTCTCATCCAGGAAATACTTTAATTCAAATTTTATATCTGCGCGAGGGTAACGGCGTTTTTCTTGTGACATATTGCTACCTAACAAAGATCTTTTAGTTCCCGTTCCAGAATACACTTGGGATAACTGCCTTTTTCCAGATTGGTGCCCAGCAAGCCAAATGCAGTACTGGAATTGATGATATTGATGTTCCAGCCGGTGACTACATTGGGGCAATCATAGTGACTACCAACGCACAGGATCTGGGTGGGGCGCGGTTTGGAGTAGGCCAGCGCCTGGTCGCCTTTGAGGCATTTGCCTTCAATGAATCCGATTTGCATCAGGCAGCGCGCAGTTTGCTCGTAATCTTTAAATTTCTTTATTATGCTGTTGACCAGTTCAGTGTGAAAGTATCCTTTGGAGCTGTTGTACGAAACAATATAGACCAGCTCTTCAGCGAAATGCGATTTGGTATCGATTCCCAGGGCTGTAGTGTGTATAAAGTGGGCCAGTTTGATGATTTCAATCAGCATACTAATGGCCATTTCATCCACCGGGGCCTCTTTGTCGGCGTCTTCATCTGTCGATTCGGAGCTTGCTTCGTCCGGCTCGTCATCAAATAGCGCTGCGGCCTGAAAGCGGACGCTGGAATCCGAATCCGGGGCGCCGGTCTGCACAGGGTAGCCTTGCACCGATCTTTCTACTTCAACGGGCAGGCCTAAATTCGAGGCCAGCTTGGCCGCCTGGATCGCATTCTCAGTTTGCGTTTCAAAATTCTGCGAGGGCGACTTCCAGGCATTCGATTTAATGAAAATCAAATCGCAAATCAGTCCGGTTAGAAATGCGTATCGGTGGATCAGCCGGATATGGACCGGATGCTGGATCATAATGGCCATACTCAACAGGCCCAGGCTGGAAACATGATTGAAAAAGGATCGGTTTTCCTTAAAGGCCTTGTAAACGGCCAGGACCAGATTTGTATTGGCGTAAGCGTGAAATATAAATTTTTTATAATTTGCGCTGATATCCTTGTATAAATGGGCGATAAAATCGCTTTCAGGCAATTTCAACAGGTCCACGGTCGCGTTTGTTATGAACAGGCGGATTTTTTCCAGCAGCTCCTTGTCAATCTTGACCTTGAATACGGGCTGATACGAACCCTCCATTTCGGCCAGCCGCTCCAGAGCCTTGTCTTTGATGACAATGTTCTCCTTGATCAGCACCTTTTCGCTATTGTCAACGATCGGTTCCTCAAATTTCAGGATGCCGCTGAGCTGCAATTCTTCATTAAACAGCCGCAGTTCAGCCAGACTTTCCATGATAATAGTTTCAGGTGAAATTTTCACGGCCTTTTTCCGATTGACTGGTACCAGTCTGTGTATAGGTGTTGCTCAGGCAGGATGGGAACGCAAGCCTTAAATTTAACATGACGGAACGTCGTAAATATACGCGGGTTGCTCCAGCTCGGCTGGAGCCTGTTGAAATGCAGATCATGGGTCACGATTTCCTGGATGTTGTCCATGCCATGGACATTAGCGAGGGGGGCGCGAAGATTAAAATCCCCCATTTGTTCAAGGGCTGCGACATCCAGGCCCCTGTAGATCTGATTGTGAAGTTGCCCGCTGCACCTGCCTTTCGTGCCCGCGGTATCATCCGTCATATCGACGGTGGTGTGGAACAGGCCTGCTTTGGCGTTGAGTTTGGCAAACTGGCGCCAGCCGACAAGGAACGGTTGCATAGTTATGTGCAGGAACGGATAGCTCTGGGGTCGATAGTGTAAGCGGGCTGCCAATTCCAATCGTCCTGGATTGTTTTTATACAAGACGCCACTCCTCAAACAGGAACTGTTTTTTTTCAAACAGCTGCAAGCAGGCTGCGGCCGCGTCTGGATCATAAATGGAACCAATCCCGCGCTGGATTTCTGCCAGGGTAGCTTCAATGCCGCGGCCAAAGCGATAGGGGCGGTTGGAGGACATGGCTTCTACCACATCAGCGATCGCCAGGATGCGCGATTCGATCAACATTTCAGATCCCTTAATGCCCAAAGGATAGCCCGTGCCGTCTGCGCGTTCATGGTGTTGCTGCACAATGGTCGCAATCGGCCAGGGGAAACGGGCCTCTTTGAGAATGTCAAAACCGGCCGCGGCATGTTGTTTAATGACCCCGAATTCGGGCTCGGTGAGTTTGCCGGGCTTGACCAATAGCGCGCTGGGTACAGTGACCTTGCCAAGGTCATGGATTGTGGCTGCCAAAAAAAGGCCTTCCCGTTGATTTTGGTTCAGGTTCATATAGGCCGATATGGCGTCGGCCAGCACGGCAACTCTCTTCTGATGGCCGGCCGTGTAGGGATCCTTGCGCTCTACCAGGCGATCAATGACCCGAATGGTATCCCCCAGGGCATCTTTCAGGATTTCATTTTCATTTACAATAGCGCTGGACTTTTCTTTTACCAGTTCTTCCAGGTGGTGTTGGTATTGATCATTCTGTTTTTGCAGATTGGAACGCTCAAGTGCTTTCTCCATGCGATGCTGCAAGAGTCCCATATCCTGCACCGGCTTGGTGATATAATCCCAGGCCCCGAAACGCAGGCACTGAATGGCATCCTGCAAACTGCCGGCGCCGGAGACGATGATGACGGGAGTCTGCGGAAATACAGAATGCAAAACCCGCAATACCTGCAAGCCATCCATCTCGGGCATGCGCAGATCCAGCAGCACCAGGTCGACCGCCTCTTTGTTCATCAGGTCCAGGGCCTGTCGGCCGGATTCCGCCTCAAGCACAGTGAAGGAGCGGTCCTCAAGATAGTCGCGCAGGGACTCGCGGACCGGAGCTTCATCATCGATGACCAGTATGGTAGCAGGGTGATTTTTTGTTTCCATTTGTGTCAGGCCTTGTCTCTATGAGACGGATTGTTTTGTTTTAAATTGTCCTTTTGTTATAGATCTGGATTACGGCAGGGCAGTTCAACAATAAAAGTAGTGCCCTGGTTCGGTTGGGATTCGACACTCAGCTGTCCGTTATGAAGACTGTGGATAATATAGTAACAAATACTTAATCCCAGACCCATGCCCTGGCCTGGTTGCTTGCTGGAAATAAACGGGTCGAAAACCCGGTCGATCATACTGCGGGGAATCCCCGGTCCATTATCTGCGATTTTCAGGATGATGGAATGCTTGCCGGCAGCCGCGCTGATCTCGATGGTCGGCTTCCATTCCGGATCGGTGGACTGGTATTGAAAAAGGGCCTGAAAGGCATTTTGGATGATATTAATAAATGCCTGTTGCAACTCAATCGTGATACCGGGCACAATATAATCGCGCCGCGGCCAGTCGCTTTTTAGCAACACCAGCTGCAATTCGGTTTGATGTTTGTAGTGCATATCGTGGTACACCGATTGCACAGCGGCATCGACGACCTTGTGGAGCTGCAGATCTGTCAAGGGGGCGCTGCCTGCCTGGCCAAAGCGAGACATATTCGTCACAATCGCAGTCGCCCGTTGACTGGATTGCGTGATTCGATCGATGATACGCTCGATGCCGCGTTCCTGTAGATAATGTTGTAAACGATCCCAGGCAAGATCGCAAGCCGCCGCTATTGCCTGGTTTTTGGCATTCGCCTCGGTCAGTCGAAAGCGCAAATTCTGGATCCCCTGGCTCACACCGGCGAGCGGGTTATTTAATTCGTGTGCCAGGCCGGCAGAAAGAGTGCCGAGGGCCAACAGTTTTTCGGACTGGGCCAGCCTTTGTTGTAACTGGCGGAAATGGGTTACGTCCTGGATGCTAACCACCAGCCTTTGCCAGGCGGATTGCCGAACGGGCAGTTTGAGGCTTAAAATGACGACCCGGCTTTCCGCTTGCACCGTTTGCAGTTTTGTTTCGGCAGTTGCCTTGCCATCCGACTGAATTGCAGACAAGATCAGTTCTCGAAAAAAATCGCGCGTGCAAGGGGCCATGATCAGGCGCAGTTGGGTGTTGATTTCCAGCAAACTGGCGGCTTGCAATAAATGCAAGCTGGCCTCGTTCACACTCACCACCCGGATTTGGCGCGCTAGCTGACTCTGCGGATACGATGCCGCAGGGGATTGGGGTTTGGGCCGGTAATCATTGGCCAGGGCCTGAATTTTGGCCCAGCGCGACCAGAGCTGACTGGCGTCAATTTCCATCAGGGAAACGCTCGCATGGTTAAACATACCCTGGTATCTGGCCTGGCTGCTGAGCAGATTTCTTTCGATCAGTTGCTGCTCTTTTTGCTTGCTGATTTTCTGCAATGCCGTTGCCAGCGAGGCGGCCAGACTCTGTAGTTCGTTCCGCACCGTGGCAGTCACACTTTTCATGAGTCTGGAATACAAAACCAGTACTCCAATCGCCTGGCTTTCGACTACGATGGGCAAAACCAGCATGGAATGCAGCCCGGCCGTCTCGAAGGCCTGCTGCCAGTTGGGGGTTCGACTATCATCCTGGGCCGGTCTGTCATTGCCCAGGCTCCAGAATTGAACCCTGGCAGTCTGAATTGCCTGCCTGGTAGCATCTTCGGCCAGCGCGACCCGACCGCGCGGTAATTGCAGAAATTGCAAGTAAGTGTGTGGCAGGCCGGCAGCGGCCAATAATTCCATTTCGACTTCCGGTGCCTGCGCATACGTGCGGTAACCAACCCAGGCAAGCTCAAAGGGACCGGTCTGCAGCGCCAGATCGCACATACGCTGCAGCAGTTCGCGCTCGGTATCGGCCTGTAGCATGGCTCGCAAGGAATGGGTAACAAACAAGTACCGATCGGCGCTTTCCCAACCAACTTTTGCTTGCGGGTCAGTCATTCCAGGCTACTCTGTTGGGGGGAGTTTAGGAACACAAGAATAAACCTGTATTTTTTTCGTTGTCTTTATGAACCATTGACAGGTGTTACGAAAATGAGTGCATCTGGTGCCGTAGCAGTTGTTTCCGGTGATGGGCGGGAACGACGCCAGTATGAGCGTTTCGCGCTGGATCTGGAGATCATTGCCTGGTCGAATCGAGACCCGCGCACCAAATTGTACGGTCGAACCCTGAACATCAGTCAGGGCGGGCTGCTATTTACAAGCATCGCAAATTTTCGAATTGGTCAAATCATAGCGGTTTGCCTGGAATATGAGCATGTCTGCCGGCTGGAAAAGAAGGGCCAGGTGCTGCGCAAGGTGGCAACAAACCCGATTGAGGGCTCAAATTCTGAAGTGGAGCTGAATTTGCATACCTACGCCTTTCAATTTACAACACCGATGCAGTCTATGGAAGTCCAAAACTTTGTCCATGGTTTGCCCCGGCCATCAGCAACCCTGGAGCATCGACTGTAGGGACCAAAACTGGTAGTGCAAGACCCTGGCAGCCAGCCCGGTTGTTTTGGTCATGATTTTTAAGATGGTCTATCAAAACCAATTGCAATGGGCATGGTAATTGCATTATTTACGCTGCAATGACCGGCCTGAGTTCTCAATTTATCAGCTCCCGTAACTCGCGGAGTGAATTGCAACGGCTGGAAATCTCCCTGAGCGCGGCCGATGAGGGCTATCGCTTGCAAATAGAGTCTAAAATCAACGAAATTGGACTCCTTTTTCGGCTGTGCGCCGTTTTATTCCGCCACAATTGGTACATCCTGCAGGCCCGCATATTTAGCCCGGATGAACATAGTATTTGCGATGAGTTCCTGATTCGGCCGCAGGATGAGAAGCATGTCATTGACAATGCCCTGATGCGGCTGATGGCCACCGATTTGGAAAGTCTGCTGTTTGACAATGTTTCGGTTTTAGAGTATCTGAATGAAAACCACCGCGAGGACAAGGCTTTGTTACGGGAAAGCAACCGCTCCCATCATCAGGAGGTGTCGATCGACACCTCTGACAATCGGGTTGTGATTGAGATTCGGTCCCAGGATAGATCCGGGCTGCTTTTGGAAATCTCGCAGGCCTTCTATTTAATGAATATCAATATTTTAGAGGCAAAAATCCAGACTAAATCCGATGGGCATATCCATAACATTTTTTATGTGGATCCGGCAGATCAGCGCTTTGCGCATCAGGAATTTCAGCGCCGCTTGACCGAGGAGCTGGGTCTTATGCTCTAAAAGCATGCTCCTGGCCGGCTAAAACCGGCTTGATCTGCTGGGCCAGGAAATCCAGTGGCACTGCCTAAATTATGACCACTAAGCTATCTTTTGACGGGAGTGTTTAAAAAAAAGGCATTGCCGCCCTTAGGATCGGACCAGCCAGGGCTGGCACTGGGGACAAAAATGGGTGCTACGCTGGGCGACCTGGATGCGCTCAATGAGTCCCTGGCAACGGGGGCAGGGTTGTCCTTGGCGACGAAACACCAGCAATTCGTCGGTATAGCCGCCTTCTGAACCGGACAGAAATTTGAAATTCATGAACGTAGTGCCGTTGGCAGCGATGGCTCGTCGCAAGACCTTGCGGATTGAGTCGCGCAATAACTGCGCTTGTTTGGGGGGGACCAAATTGGTTGCCGTTTGCGGATGGATCTGGGCCAGCCATAGGGATTCATCGACATAAATATTTCCTAGGCCGGCGATTCTGGTTTGATCCAGCAGCCAGGGCTTGATTTGGCGCCGACTGCCTTGCAGGGCCCGGAATAAAGACGCCGTTGTGAATTTCCTGCCCAGTGGTTCCGGTCCAAAACGAGCGTTAAAAGCGTTATACGAGTTTTCATCCGGCAGCCAGATTGTACGGCCAAAGCGGCGTTGGTCTGCAAATACCAGCCATTCCGACTCGTCTAGCTGCCAGGCCCAGGATATCAGATGCTTGTCCAGGGTTGGCCATTCTTGCATCGACACCGGATAGAGGCGGCCGGTCATGCGCAGGTGAATCCCGATCCGGCTGCCGTTTGCAAACAAGACCAAAATCCATTTAGCCCGCCGTGTCAGGCCTGTAATGCGGTTGTCCGCTTGCTGTTGCAGGGTTGCCGGTAGTTCTGGATCGTCGAGGCTGCGCGGCCAAAATATTTGCCAGGCCTGAATATGGCGTCCGGTCAGTACACCGCGCAGGCTGCGGACAACTGTCTCCACCTCGGGTAATTCCGGCATACAGCAGAAATAAGGCCAGTTTTTGGCCCGGCAATCAAAAAAGAGACCGACCAGGCTCAAGTTCGGCTCTTGATTTTCCGTCACACAGATCAGGACAGATGTCCTGGAGGGATGCTATGCAAATCAGCTCAAATGCCAGTTCCGTGGCTGCGCGTCAAATCCAGCAATCCACTGAAATGCTGAACCAGCTCAATCAAATGATTACCGACAAAAGTCAGGATGTTTCGAACAAGTTAATCAAGGTCGCAGTGACCGATAAACTGCAAACCCAGGAACAGCAATCGAAGATTGACCTTCTAGCTTGACAAAGCAGTCGGTTGCAAAAGTATGAACTTTCCAAATTCGCTGCTTTAGCTCAGTTGGTAGAGCAACTGACTTGTAATCAGTAGGTCGTGGGTTCGACTCCTACAAGCAGCAAAAATGGGTAGGTGCCCGAGTGGTTAAAGGGACCAGACTGTAAATCTGGCGGCTCAGCCTACGAAGGTTCGAATCCTTCCCTGCCCACATTTTCCAAACCGCC
>JAGRNA010000070.1 GCA_020441005.1 Leptospiraceae bacterium | reverse complement strand
CCTGGACAAGGTAGCTGATTCAGCGATGGATTGGGTCAACATGTTGCGGGAATTTTATAAAACTTTCGAACCGGCTCTGAAAGCAGCTAGCGAAAACATCGCCGATATGAAGAATGCGCTGGACATTCCCACCGATCATGTTTGCGAAAAATGCGGCCGCCAGATGGTACGCAAGATCGGTCGCTTTGGCTATTTTTTGGCTTGTCCCGGCTTCCCGGAGTGCCGTAATGCGCAGCCCTTACCCCTCGGTGACTGCCCCACTTGCAAGGATGGCAAGGTGATCAAACGATCCACAAAAAAGGGCCGCCCCTTCTATGGTTGCAGCAATTATCCGGAATGTGAATTCGCCACCTGGGACAAACCCTCGGAGGGGGAGATGTGTCCCGAATGCGGCAAGATGCTGTTTGAAAAGACCACCCGTGAAAAAGGGAAGCACAATATCTGCCATGGCTGCGGCTACGAATCCGATGCCATTCAGACGGCCTGAGTGCTATAGGCGGCTGCCGATTTTTAGATAGTCATGCACCTGACGCACATCATCAATACCATGGACTAGATCCAGCAGTTTCCTGCGGGTTTGGGCGGATCGGACGCGGCCAATCAAAAAAATTTGACCCTCAAATGCGTGCACAGCCAGGCTGACAAAGGGAATCTGACCACTGGTTGTCATTTCGGTAAACAATCGGGTCTGGATCGCCAAATCAGCTTCTCGCAGCCCTTGATCATAGGGCTGTTCGGCGTTTGTTTCTAGCAGGTTGATGACACTCCATACATTGGACACCGAACGGGCGTGTTGCTCGGCCAGCAATCGCTGTTCAAAGGTATCGACCCGACCAATCAGATATACTTCGCCCTCATCGGTGATCACCTTGATATCTAGATGATTGATACTTAAATCCTGAATAAGGAGCCCGATGATTTGCGTGGTAATCGATCGATCATCCAGTTCTTGCAAAACGACGTCGCCAACGGAACAAACGAGTGTCGACAGGGTCAGGGTCAAACTGAGTGCCAGAAAACCGGCTCTTTTCATGATTAGGCGCTCCATTCTAACAATGGCATACTTCCGGTCTGGATGGCACTGTCAGCGCCTTTTCAATGGCCCGGCCCGGGTCGGGAGTAATTTCTGTTAGCAGACCGGCCGACTGCTCTGGAGTAAAGCGAACTGCAAAACAAATCGGACTGCCCGCCGTCGACGCAGCCGACCAATACCAGCTTGTCAGCGTGCTTATAACTCCATGCGCAGGGTGATATTGCCCGCATAATTGCGATCATTGGTTGCCATGGCCTGAACGCCAACTTTGAGTACAATCAAACTAAGCTCAACGCCCACTTTGGCATACATCATGCGGGCCGGTGGCGCGCTCTCTTCGAGTAATCCGAAGCTTAAGTAGGCGCTGGTATCGGGATTCGAGGCCGCTGCCAGTTGTGAATCCAGAAAGGCCTGTCCGCTCTTGGTCACGAACAGCTGGGTGCCACCGGTATGCCAGGCCATTCCGCCGCCCAGGGTGATAGTGAGCAGATGCATAAGCTGCAAACCGCTCTGCAACTCCACTGGATAGCTTTTGATATCGCTCTGCACCTTGGCGACCAGGGCATTGCCCGTCCAGATCAGGGACGCCCCGGTATAGGGAGCCTGATCCAGAGTCAGCGTTTGACTATCTTCACTGGTGTCAGCATAGTCAATTGTAGTGCTGGTATCAATCATGCCCGCCATCAGGGACACTCCGTTCCAGCGTATAACGGAACCCAGCCAGTCCTTGCCATGTGTTAAATGATAACGAACCTGGAAACCCTTGCTGCGCACACCGTAGCGACTCCGACCGACGAGCTGGCCTTCTTCTTCCTTACGCTCGCTATGCGCCCACTTAAGCCCAATTACATAAACATCAAATCGAGTTGGCGACAAAAGACCCGGTTCACGCTCGCGATTTTCATCTTCGTAGGGATCGTAGGCATGACCCAGCAGAGATCCCAAATTGATGCCGGCAAAGAGCGAGGGATAGGTATTCGCCGCGGAAAGCTGGGTATCTTCCAGCTGGCCCACATTCGGGATAGAGATATCCTTTGCTTCGGCATCATAGTAGCCGGCGTTCAAATAGCCCCCAAAGGTCAATCCTTGCAAATTCGTGCTCCCGATATAGGGAGTCATCAAATTGGCAGCTGCCGCAGCCTTGGCATAATTGTCAGCCAGAGGCCTGGTTACCTGGCTGCTCATTTCATAGTACATCTGGTTGAGCTGGGATTGATTCAGCGGCAGATACTGGCAGCCCCCGCCGCTGCAGGTTAACTGGGCCGCCAACTGCACGGGCATCAATAGCATGATTCCAGGCAATGCGCTGCCGCAGATGAATCGAATGAGTGCTGTTTTACTGGCCATGCTGGTGTTCCTGATCGAGATTGCGCCTTCGCCAATCCCCAAGTATATGCTGTACCCCTCATAACAGCTTGCCAATCATTTTTTGCAAAAAAAACGGGCCCCGCAGTGCAACCGGCAACCAGTCGCAGAGCAAAAATCCGGGCGTTGAAGGGGATTACTCATCAAAAAATGTCCGGGCCCGGTAAAAATGCTGCCGTTTGTTGACTAGATTCCTTGACTGACGACAAGGCGCCCGGCTGCCTGCCCGGTGACGCATTGGCCCGCAATACCGGAATACTGGTACCCGGGATTGACGAGCGCCACAGTCGGATCATACCCATCAACGCAGTCTGGATCGCGTGACGCCGGGCAGCTTGATCTCCGGAGGGGGAACAATGACTGGACAAGTATAATTAATATATTATTATGTTTTTCGTGTTCATTCCATGCTTGTCCAAAGTTACTTGCAAATGGACCGGCTGGCTACTTTGCCTCCTGGTAGTCCAGTGTCACCCTGTCAGCACTGTGATCGAAGCCCCGGCGGATTCCGCATTGCTTTTGGCCAATGCGGGCAGCAGCTGTAAAATCGAATATGAACAAAGAATCTGGTCCGCACTTTTCGGGGCTCTGCCCCTGACCGAACTGGATACAGAAAGCTACTTCAAGGATCAGAAAAAGTCCTACCGCCTGCGCCATCAAATGCGCTGGTCCGATATGGCCATTACCCTCCTGGGCGGCTGGGCCCTTTCTGTCAGTACTCGCACCTGGACGGTGGAGAGCTGTATCAGTTCCGGCCAGATCATGAGCGCAGAGCAAAAAAAACGCGAACAGGAAGCTGCTCTGCTGGCGATTGCAAAGGCTGGTGGCAATCCCTTACTCGTAATCATGCATAACGACCAACGCTACCTGGGGGAATTGAAAACTGTCACGCCCGAACACTGGGTGCTGATTGTAGAGGATGAAAACAAGGATGCAGATGATAAAGAGCGCAGCTTTGACGAATTGATTTTAAAAAACGGTAAAATCATCAGCGGCAAGGTCGTCGCCCAGTCGACGCATTCTATTCGCTTTAAAAGCGCGATCGGTACCCGCCGTTATTTAAAAAGCGATATACAAAAAATCAGCTTTAATAAAATACTGGACGATATCAAGACCAGGGATGTGTTTTTGGAAAAAGATAAAATCGAGCGAGTGTACTTCAAGCACTAGCCCTTAGCCTTTTTTGCCTGCCAAAATGGATTCCGTTACACAATTCGTATTAGGCGCCGCAATTGGAGAAGCCTGCCTGGGCAGTAAAGCTGGCCGCAAGGCCGCTGTGTGGGGCGGGATACTGGCAACGCTACCGGATCTGGATGTGCTGATACCATATGCTGACGCGGTTGATAATTTTACCCGTCATCGCAGCTTCAGCCACTCGCTCTTTGTGTTGACCCTGGCGACCCCTGTCCTGGCTTATCTACTGCAAAAGCTTTATCTGGATTTTCGGACATGGCGCCTGCGCTCACTACTTTTGGTCTGGCTGAGCCTGATCACCCATCCCCTGCTGGATTCCTGCACTGTGTACGGAACGCAGCTTTTCTGGCCGCTGGCAACAGCTCCGGAGATGTGGTCTACCGTGTTTATCATCGATCCGGTTTACACCCTGCCGCTCCTGGCCGGAGTTTACCAGGTATTCAGAAAAGGCACACCCCGCAGAATAGCACATCGCCGCAATCAGGTTGCCTTGCTGCTTTCCAGTCTCTATCTCTTGTTCAGCTTTTATGCCAAATCCCGGACCGATCAAGCCTTGCAGACCACACTGCAGTACCGACCGGATATTCAGGCAACGTCCGCTCTCAGTATAGCGGCTCCCTTGAATACAATCCTCTGGAGAGTTGTTGTTCTGGATCAGAGCGGAGATTATTTTCAGGGTTTCTACAGCCTGCTTGATCAAAACCCGGAGATTTCATTGCGACGCTATGACGCAGGTGCTGCCATCAAACAAAAACTCAGGCAGCATGGCGCCATGCAGCGGCTGCAGTGGTTCACCCGGGGATTCATGAAAGCCCGGCTCGATCAGCAGGGTGCAGTGATTATCAGCGACCTGCGGATGGGTAGCGCCGGACACTACATATTTCATTTTAAAATTGCGCAAACGAGTGCAGCTGATGGTCGTTTGGTCCCTCTGCATCCAACCGAACGAACGATAGCAAGTCAAATGCCGTTATCCTTGCTGGCGATGATATGGCACCGGATATTTGACCCCGGCATCGATTTAAACCAGCTGCCATAGTTTTTACTTGTCAAACGATCTGTCTATCACGGGATCGTTTGATGACCATAAAAGAGGTTCTTTAGTGGCTGGCGGACTATTTGCTGTCCTGGACGATATTGCGATGCTGCTCGATGACGCGGCGGCAATGAGCAAAATTGCCACCCAAAAAACAGCCAGCATTTTAAGCGACGATCTTGCTGTGAATGCCGAGCAAGCATCCGGTTTTGCCAGCAGCCGCGAACTGCCGGTGCTTTGGGCTATATCCAAAGGCTCTCTACTAAATAAATTTATTATTTTGCCGGCAGCCTTTCTGCTTAGTGCGTTTGCCAGCCAGGCAATTATTCCCATCCTGATGCTCGGTGGCATCTACCTGGCCTTTGAAGGAGCTGAAAAAATTTACAGCCTGGTATCCGGACAGAAACAACACAACCCCCGCCTGGAATCAATTCCCGAAAAACAAAAAATCCGTTCGGCCATTATAACGGATTTTATACTATCAATTGAAATTGTCATCATCGCATTAGACAGCGTTGCCGGTCAGCAACTGGCTCTACAAATCCTGGTGGTCACATTTGTCGCTATCCTGGCGACGATCGGCATTTATGGCATCGTAGCCCTGCTCGTCCGCATGGATGATGCCGGTTTTGCCCTGCTCGCCTGGTCCAGGCATCAGGGAGCGGGTGCCGTACTCGGGCGCGCATTCATCCAGGCATTACCGTGGGTCATCAAAATACTGGGGTTCATTGGCACCCTGGCGATGCTGCTGGTAGCCGGCGGCATTTATCTGCATCATGTGCCCTGGCTGCATAATCTCTTGCATGCCTGGCCCGCATTGTTGGCTGAAATGCTGACCGGAACTCTGCTCGGGGCGGCAGCATGGATTGTGATCAAGCCGCTGGAGGTTCTGTGGCACTCGTCCAAAAGCAAAACAACTGTTTAAACTACCGGGAGGCATCGGTATGCAAAGCGATTCGCAGACTAGCGCAGAGAACGATGTTTGTTTTTTTTGGGGCCATACGCCGCGCCGGGCCGGAACAATTGATCAAAGCTGTCTGAGTCAATGGTATCCAGCAAATTTTAGCATCCAGGGCATCCAGTTCCAGACAGCGGAACACTGGATGATGTACAGTAAAGCGGCCCTTTTTGATGATGCCGAAATGCAGGCCGCGGTTCTGTTAGCCGAAACTCCCAAAGCAGCCAAGGCCCTCGGACGGCGAGTCCGTAATTTTGAGTCCGAACTCTGGGAGTTACGCCGCCTTGATTTGGTCACTGCAGGCAATTTGGCCAAGTTCAGGCAAAATCAGCAATTGGCAGATTATTTATTATCGACTGGTAACGCGCTGCTGGTGGAAGCCAGTCCCGTGGATCTCATCTGGGGCATCGGACTGGCCCAAAACCATCCCGATGCCGGCCAGCCGGCAAAATGGCGCGGCATGAACCTGCTCGGCCAGGCTTTAATGACAGTGCGCAGCATCCTGAAACTAACAATATAGCCGGCTCATCAGCCACCGGTGGAATTTCCGAGTTATATTACAACTTCCGAATCACCAGGCATCGGTTGGTGTTCGTGCCCTTGCTGTTGTTGCTCACATCCCAGCAGTTGGCCAGCTTGGTAAATTCCTGGGTATGAATAAAGATTTCACTGGCCTCCAGATGGCCGCCAGTCACCTTCAGGGGCAGCATACCGGCCAGTTCTTTTTCCAGATGAATAACGGAGTTCCGATACACCACTTCACCGACTTCAATCACTGCACATGCACCTGGTTTCAGAACGCGGCCCATTTCCTGCATAACTGATTGCATAAATCGCAGCCATTCATCCAAATGCGGTGTCATGGTCAGATCTTGTTTTGAAATTTGCCCTTCGCGCCCCAGGAACCAGCTGCGCATCCAGTTATCGTCGTAGTAGTTCACTTTGTCCAGGAACGGCGGTGAAGTGACAATCAGGTCCACCACCCCGGCTGGACACTGTTTCAAATGGCGGGCATCATCCTGCCAATAGGCATTTTGAGCTGCCAGACTATTATAACGGGCAGGCAGCGGCTTGGAGAGATCAGCACAAATCTTTTTCCAGATGCGCGGCCGTATTGGACGGTATTCGGGCTGCTGATTGCGCTTTTGATTACTCAGAGCCTGACGCGCCGGCAGAATGGATATTTGCGGAAAAGAGTAGACCGAAAAAAAACCGCCCGAATGCCCGTGCAAGCGGCTCAAAGCCGCGAGGCCAATGTACTGCAATGCTGCATCTTTACGATTCTTATCTTGTAAAAGTTCCCGGCGCAGCTGCAAGATTTCATTCAGGGTACCGGGATGAAAAAATGGCAGCAAGCGTTCATCGTCGGCTACAGTGCGCAGGGAATCATCTGTGGGATCCAGTTTGATCTGCTGCAATCGTTCTTCAATCTGCTTGAGATCCGGTATATGCTGTCTGGCGCGGGCCAAAAAACCGGATACCGGATTGCGATCATTATAATATCCAATGTGCCCTCGTAAATTGGCCTGTAAAATCGTGGTACCCCGGCCGCCAAAGGGATCGAGCATCACAAGCGGACCGTTTATATTAGATAACAAGCGCTGAATAAAGAAATCCGGCAGCTCCGGTTTGAACGAGGCCCGATAGCTGACACTATAGTGCAAAGGATGCATCTGACGCTGCCTCGCCGTCCAAAACTCGCCTGTATACACCGGGACACGCCCTGAATACGCATCTTGCTGTTCTGCCTTATAGATTACATTCTTTATTAATTCAGATGAACGCGCCAGTGCCATTGGATCTTATATCGGTCAAAACGAAAAGATGGACCTGCAGTTTACGATCAATGCGCCAACCGGACGCATGCTTCCGGCCAGCATCTGCCGCGGGTTGGCGATAAGACATCCGATGCCATCAATCTTTTGTTCGATGCCCTGGCGAGCCGCCGTCCGCTCCACCGGAACCCTGCGGAGCGGCAGTAAACGCCTGGCGGCAGCGGACTTGAAAAAAACCGGCCGGGCACTAAAAAAAATCAAAGTAAAAAATGATTCTATCACCGAAACTTTCTGTAGGGATGCTGAGATGAATAGAAACGGACAGCATCGATACTGGTGTCATGGAGGACCAGGATGATTATCAACCATAACATAAGTGCCATTTTTGCTAACCGCACCTTGAAATTCAATGACCAGGCAATGTCCAAGGATATTGAAAAGCTTTCATCGGGGATGCGGATCAATCGCGCTGGTGATGACGCTGCTGGTTTGGCCGTGTCGGAAAAGATGCGGACCCAGGTTTTGGGTCTCAGACGCGCCACACGGAATACAGAAGACGGTATTTCCTTTATCCAGACGACGGAAGGCTTTCTGCAGGAGACCCAAAACATTCTGCAACGGATTCGCGTTCTCGCGGTCCAGGCTGCGAACGGGATTTACACCGCAGAGGATCGCCAGCAAATCCAGGTCGAGGTATCGCAATTGATCGATGAGATCGATCGAATTGCCTCACAGGCCGAGTTTAATAAAATGAAAATGCTCACCGGATCTTTTGCGCGCCTCAACCCGAGCGCATCGATGTGGTTTCACATGGGCGCCAACATGCATCAACGTGAACGTGTGTTCATCAACACCATGACAACTGCTGCTCTGGGGCTGCGTAATCCGACCGTGCTGACGTTTATTTCCATCAGCACTCCAGGCAAAGCCAACTCCGTGATCGGCATCACAGACGAAGCCTTGCGCCGTGTCTCCAAGCAGCGCGCCGATTTGGGAGCCTACCAAAACCGCCTGGAGCACGCCGCCAAGGGCTTGATGAATGCCTATGAAAACCTGCAGGCATCCGAATCGCGCATTCGGGATACAGAAATGGCGGAGCAAATGACCAGCTTTACTCGCTATCAGATTCTGGTGCAGGCGGCGACATCAATGGTCGCCCAGGCCAATGCCAAATCGCAAAACGTAATGCAGTTATTACGCTAAACAAAATCAGACACCCGCGGTCATATACAACGGTCGCTATAGAAACCCGTCAGATCCTGGCTGACGGGTTTTTTTTGGCCCTTGGTCTGACTAGCGTTCTAACCAGACAATATCGCCGGGATTGATATCGGCGCTGCGCGCACTCGCGGCCTTTGCCAGCGCCAGGGCCTGGTCGACTTCCGTTACCTGAATTTGACCAATCGTGATTCCATTGCGCACCACTGTCAACTGACTGTCTTTTTGGATGCCATCCATACGTCCCAAATTCACCAACAGCTGATCCTGAACCTTTTGGAGTACCTGGCCACGCACCGGCATCCGGGTGTATAAATAGCGCTGCACTCGACCGGCAATGCGCCACAAGGCGCCGGGCTCCTGCTCCTGCCAGGACATGCTTTCCTTTTTCCGGCCGGTGCGCCGATCAATCACCTGGATTTGCAAACGAATCTCGCTGGCATTGCTTTCGATGGTGCCGCTCAGTACCCGATCAATTTGCAATTGTCTTTGATCAGCCAGTCGATCCAGATACGGCAGCCAATCGCTCTGATAGGGATAGAGCCAGGGGATCAAACTACGGACTTGTAGCGGGGTTTGCATGCTGGAGTGCATCTCGCTTCGAAATGCACTCGAAGTGGCCAGTACCGGCCCGGGTTGATTCAATAGATCCGCCAGCAAGTTTGCGAAGGCGGCCGGTCCATCGGGATGATACTGTAAACCGGGCGCACCGAGCGGATCGAAAATAAAAATCCGGGTTGAATTGCGGGGGATGGGACGCACCCCAGGCGCAGTGTCGTCCAAAGCCAGATGAAATCTGCTTTCCAGACTGCGCGACTGTTGCTGCAAGGCCCGATCGAGTTGCAGGCGCAATCGCGCATTCGCCGGATTCAGACGGATTTGTCTGCGCAACAGCAAAACATAGCTATCCATGTCGTTTATTTGCCGAGCGTATTTTTGCAATTCTTGTAAACAAACGGCGCAATCAGCATTCAGAGTCAAAGCACGGCGATAATGAATCACAAAATCCGTCAGCTGGTTTTGCGCGTAATACGTACGCGCCAGATCACCATGCCAGGCAGCCAGACTGCGCAGCTCAGCCTGATTGGCTGCCCGATCCTGTAACAGCAATCCTTCCAGTTTATAGCGCGCAAAGCTGTCGTTGGGAGTCAGGGCCAATATTTGCTGCAGGGCTCGCACCGCACTGCTTGTGCGGCCTTGCACAACCGCCAGAGTTGCATACAATTGCAGATACTTTGCGGATTTGCTGTGCTGTGCCAGCAGAGCTTCGCTACGGTTCCAGGCCTGCGCGCTTTGGCCCTCCAGCAAATCAAGTAAGAGCAACTCACGCACAGTACGCTCGTGACCCGGATTTAATTGCTCCGCTGCCAGCAAGTTGCGCCGCGCAATTTCAATGGCTTCCTTTTGCACCAATGGATCAACGCTACGCAAAGCCGTTTGTAAGGACTCCAGACCGCGCAAGAGAAAAATCTCAAAATGATCGGGGTTAATGCGGCTGGCCCGGTCGAGCAGCGCCCCTAGCTGATCGACATCGCCTTTTTGAAATGCGATATGAGCCAGCCCCAATACGGATGGCAGGTACGAAGGCGCAATACGCAAAACCTGTTCAAAGTATTTCTGCGCGATCGCCAGGCGATTGCGGTGCCAGGCTAAAACGCCGCGGTTATGAATGGTTTGCAGATTGCCGCGCTCTATCGCCGCCGCCTTGCCGAGCAGCTGATCTGCCGCATCCAGCTGACCGACTTGCATAAAGACGAGGGCCAATCCGTTCAGACCATCGATATTTTCCGGCGCCAGTCTCAAGAATTCCCGGAAATGCTGAATGGATTCATCCCAGGCACCGATCGAAAAGTAGGCCAGCCCGGCGCCGTACCACGCAGCGGTATAGTTCGCATTGCGGGTGATGGCCTGGCGAAAATTCCAGGCGGCCTGGCGATAATCCGGTCGCGCCAAATCGGCCATACCGCGTTGATAATAGTCGAGCGCAGTCGGACTCTGGGCCGCAACCACGCTGGCCCATAGCAGCCCAAGCATTGCCAGGCCTGCCCTGATAGAACGGCCGAACGATCGACGGGCTGACCAACGCAGCCCTTCAAGGAACAAAAAAGCCTCCGTCGGCCTTGCCAATCATGCCCATATGATGTACCTCCACTCGTAAATCAATAAAGCGATTATGAAGCTCGGCATCAATTTTAGAATCATAGGTTAGTATATAGCGCGGATCGAGCTCTGCGCGCATCATGGGCATCAACTGATTCATCCGATTCTCATCGAAGGCCCGAAAATACTGGCCACCGGTTGCCTCGGCCAACTGCGCCAGAGTCTCTTTCATGGCCTCGCGTTGCTGCGGATCAGCCTCCCCTTCGTACGAAATAATATGGATTTGCACACCATTGGCGCGGGCGTACTGTTCGATGCGTTGCCTTCCAAACTGCTCAAAGACTGCCGGCCAGTTTGCTCCGGAAACTATCAGGATCACGCTGCGCGGTCCGATGCGGTTTACCTGCTTGTCAAGGGCCGCCATCAAGGCTTTAGCATAATTCGGCCGCGGGGCAACCGAGTCGCTTTGCAACATGCGCAACAAGCGCAGCCGCTCGAGACCGGTATAGACAGTCCGGGCTTCCACGCCAGCCAACATGGCCTCCAGCCGATCCGCTGCGCGCAAGGACTCCAGCAAGGGCTGCAAGGTTTCAGCCAGATATTGATCGTAATGTTTTTTAAACAGTTCCGTATCTTCCTTGACCAGGATAGTATCAATCCGCCGGTTGTAGGGTTCAATATTGTCGCTGCGCACTCCGCCTATGCGCTGATCATTTTCAAACAGCAGGATATCGCGCTTGCCCAGTCCGCGCAGCTGATGACCGAGACGGTTATGGACAGTCAAAAACACGCCCGTCAAGGGGAAGCGGGCGGTGTCTACTTTTTGGACCTTCATATCCAGATTACTGATTTGTAATCCGCGGGGGGCGGCGATCCAGATGCGGCCCGCCTTGTAGTCGGCTATGAAGACCCGGCCATCCTGGTCCTGCAAGGCTTGCATGACCCCTTCGATGGTGATCACCTGGTTGCCCTTGTCACGTAATACTGGCAGCGCTTGCCAGGTTCGTTGCTCAAAATCGTAAAACCACAGTCCGCTTTGGATATCGCTGACCAGCAGTCGACCGCCGGAGAAACTGAGCTGGCCCGGCTTTTGTATGGCAGCATGCTCTAGTGTCTCCAGATAATTCCCGCTAGCATCAAATACCAGTATTTTGGCCTGATCCCGATCGGCTACATACAGACGTTCGTTGATCACAACCAGACCTGAGGGATATTGCAACTGGCGAGCGGCCTCGCTGGAAGGCAGGGCTTGCAAAAATCGTCCCTGGCGATCGAAGACCTGAATGCGCCGATTGCCAGTATCGCAGACATACACCTTGTCTTTATGGATATAAATCGCCCCGGGCCCATAGAAGCGGCCTGGCGCACGACCACTCTCTCCAAACTGCAAGACGGAATCACCGTTGTACTGGCGTAGCACACGCACCAGGTCCGCATTATAATCAGTAATCCAGATATCCTTGTCTGTTAGCGCCAGACCCATCGGTCCTTTCAGGGGGTCTAAAAGCCCGCCGGTATAGACCTGATCCAGACTGCCTTCATTATCCAGTCGGATCAGGTTGTGACTGCCAAAATTCAGGATGTACAGGCGTCCGCGCCGATCCATTGCCAGATCCACCGGTCGGTCCAGCCGGACTCCGCTCCATGTCTTGGCATGGTAGCTATCCAGGTAAACCAGATTACCGGCATCCCGATAGTCATTGAGCTGAAAACGCAAGAGCTCGCTGCGTTGCCGTATCAGGGGATAATCATTGCCGGTAATCTCGTTCAAAAACTCCCACTGCTCCAAAGCCCCCTGCCATTCTCCGGAGTAGTAATAGGCATCCCCCAGATAACGGCGGGCCAAATGAAAGTAGGGTTGAATATTCAGGGATTGATACAGAAACTCACGGGCAGCGACATACTGCTGATCATGATAAAAACGTAGTCCCTTCTCGAAAAGTGCCCTGGCGCGCTGCTCCTTGATGCGCAGACGCGGAATTTCCTGAGCCGCCAGGGGCCCGGCCAACAGGCACATAATGAGAATCTGATGAAGATTATGTCTCATTTGGAGCCAGAGTAACGCTCTTTGGACCAGGATGTCAAGTGTTTTGGCTAGTTTTGGATGCGCGCCAGTTGATCCTTCAATTGCTGATTCTCGTTATAGAGATCCATCAGCTCGTGATCCGAAAGGCTGCGCAAGCGATTCATGGCTACAATCACCTTTTCCCGATCCAGGTTTTCCTGCAGGCTCATTTCCAGGGCTTTTTCGGTCGCTTGAATGGTTTGGTGGGCCTGAGCCAGTTCTTTTTCCCGAAATACATTCAGTTTTTCGACCATTTGCAGTTGTTCACGCAGCGTTATCGCCTCATGGTCTTTCCAGTTCCAGGCCTCCTGCATGGCCGCTTGCAAACTGTCCGCGGTGCGTTTCATGTCGCCATCAAAATCCAGCAGAGCCTTCAGGGCCGCCGACTCCGCGCGCGCATCCTTTAATTCCTGATGCGCCATTTCAAGCACGCGATCAAAAACAGTCGATCGTTTGCGCATTTCCAGCGACAGTTCGTGCAAGAGCTGGTGATAATGCAGCTGATAAAGCATTTGCTCCACCAGGATCCGCAAGGGTTCCAGTTGAATATCATCCGCCACCGCAACGGTGCTAGGTATCAAGTTAGCGCGCGCCTTCAGACGGGCATAATCCGCGGCGCTCATCAAGAGCAGTGCCGGCCAGATGTGAATCTGCGGGTTCGCCTTTAGCAGCGACAGGGTTTCTTCAGCCAGCTGGGTACTGGACACATGGATTAGAAAGAAATGCAGCTGATTGGGATCCGGTGCCAGGGTGCCCAGCTCGCCGGTATCCAGTTCACGAACCTCGATTTGCAAGGGACCGCCGGCGTGAAACAGCAGGGGATGCTGTTTGCCTGGAGAAACATGATAAAGTTTGACCGAACGCTGCATACAGGGAATACTCCTTGGCCGGGGTGTGGTTAATACTGGCTGCTACTGGTGCCACCGTTTACAATGGCGATCGATGCGCTGGCCCCGATCCGGCTGGCACCAGCCCGAATCATTTCCATGGCCCCGGCGTGGTCACGCACTCCGCCGCTGGCCTTCACGCCCATCGCACTGCCAGCGACCGAGCGCATCAACTGGATTGCAGCTGCAGTTGCGCCGCTGCCGGCAAACCCGGTCGACGTTTTGATGAAATCAGCCCCGGCGGAAAGCGACAACTCGGCCGCTTTGCCAATTTCGGCCTCGCCAAGCAGGCCCGTCTCAAAGATCACTTTCAGGATGTGATTACCGCTCGCTTCCGCCACGGCTCGAATATCATCCTCCACACGCTGATGATCACCAGCTTTCAGGGCTCCAATATCAAGTACCATGTCCACCTCATTCGCACCACTGGCGATTGCCTGGCGGGTTTCGGCGACCTTGATGGCGGTAAAAGTGGCCCCCAGCGGAAAACCGATCACTGTACACACGGCGATGCCGGTTCCGGCCAGCGCGGCGGCGGCCACTGGCACTTGCACCGGATTCACGCAAACGCTAAAAAAATTGTATTCGATGGCCTCGCTACACAGCTGGCGCACCTGATCTGCCGTAGCGTCAGGCTTGAGCAGGGTATGATCGATCAGGCCGGCCAAAGTGCGATCCGGCAACTGACCAATCGCAGGCAGATCAACAAAGGCGCCCGTAGCCGCCAGGATACAACTCTGATCTCCAACGCCATTCCAGCGCGTGCTGTTATCGCTCATCCTTTACTCCCCCGCACAACGGCCCCATATCTGTGGCAATCATACGGATGTGGCGTGGACTGCAAGTGGAGTTTCCAGGCCGACCAGGAAAATACTGGCAAAGCAGCCCGCGATCCATAGCTTGACCGCCTATGAATGAGAGACCCGAAATTGTACCCGTCGGCGAACTGCCGCCCGTTGGTATTGTACCCCGCAAGATGCACGCCCAATTGATCCGGCCGGAACGCTACGGCGAGCCGGATCAGGCCTTCCAGGATGAAATTATTGATACACCCGCACCGGGACCCGACGAGGTTCTGGTGGCCGTAATGGCCGCCGGGGTCAATTATAACAATGTGTGGGCCGCTCTCGGTTACCCGGTCAATGTGATCGCCGCCCGCAACAAGGCCGGGGAAACCGAGCAATTTCACATCGGTGGATCGGACGCATCCGGAATCGTCTACCAGGTGGGATCCGACGTGCAAAACGTCAAGGTTGGGGACGAGGTTGTGATCCACTGTGGAACCTGGTCGCGCGAGGACCCGCACGTTAAAGCCGGTCTGGATCCCATGTTTGCTCCCAGCCAGCGCATTTGGGGCTATGAAACCAACTGGGGCAGTTTCGCGCAGTTCACCCGGGTCCAGGCGCACCAATGCCTGCCCCGGCCGCGCCATCTTAGCTGGGAAGAGTCAGCCGCCTATATGCTGGTTGGTGCCACGGCCTACCGCATGCTGCATCACTGGACGCCCAATGTAGTCAGCAAAGACGATGTAGTGCTCATCTGGGGCGGTGCCGGTGGACTCGGTGCCATGGCCATCCAGATCGTCAAAGCCGCAGACGGAATACCGGTGGCGATCGTCAGCTCGGAGGATAAACGCGAGTTTTGCATGAATCTGGGCGCTGCAGGCGTGATCAATCGCAAGGATTTTGACCACTGGGGCCCGCTCACATCCGAAATCAATGAGACCGAGCATTTTGTGGAATGGACCAAAAAGGCGCGTGATTTCGGCAAGGCCATTTGGGACATTGCTGGCAAGGGCAATAATCCCAAAATTGTGTTCGAGCATCCCGGCGAAAGCACATTGCCCAGCTCCATGTTCGTTTGCGAAACAGGCGGGATGGTTGTGATTTGCGCTGGCACGACCGGCTTCAAGGCTTCTGTCGACCTGCGCTACTTATGGATGCGCCAAAAACGACTGCAGGGCTCCCACTTTGCCAATGACGAGAATTGCAAGGGCCTCAACGATCTAGTGATCGCCAAAAAGGTCGACCCTTGCCTTTCACGCACCTTCCAGTGGAATGAAACCGGGACCGCTCACCAGTTGATGAAAAATAATCAGCATCCCTCCGGTAATATGTCCATTTTGGTCGGCGCACCGGCAGCAAACCTGGGTCGCCACACCTGAGTGACCAGGGCTAGTGCTCGGCAAGGACGCGGAAACAGACCATTCCGATCGACAGGATTGTGAAATACTTTAGAAGACTGCTCGGCTATACAATGCGCTACAAATCCCGATTCTTTGTCGGGGTGATCATCTCTTTTTTTGTAGCGGTATTGAACAGTTTTAGTCTGGCAGCATTCTACCCCCTGTTCGAAGCCATTGGCCGCAAGGAGGCGACCTTTGTTATCCAGTTCAGTGCTATCGAGCGCCGCCTGCTTTCCAAGGCTCTAGGCAAACAGCCCTTTTTTCTACTATTCCCGCATAAGCGTTATACGATCCCCCCGAATCCGGTCAAAATCGACCAAGAGCTGTCGCAAGAGCTTTTGTGGTGGCTGGACTACGCCTTCTATCCCGGGGGCCTGAAATCGCTCGAAAGGGCGCGCCTGCAGGGTGATATTTACTACAAGCTCAAATTGAATGCAATGGGTTTGACACCCAATCAGGTGGTATGGAGCGCCTGCGCTGTGATGTTGATCAGCTATGTGCTGCGTCTATTCTTGCTGCTTATTTCGGTAAAACTGATCGCCGGCAGCGGTTACCAGGCAGTGCATGATTTACGCTCCGACTTGTATAGCAGCATGCAAAAGCTGCCCCTCTCCTTTTTTTACAAGACGCGCACAGGGGGGCTGGTCAGTCGCCTGATCAACGATGTGGAAATTGTCGCCGCAGTGATATCCAGCAACATGCGCGACTCGATTACGAATGTTTTTTATATTATTACCTGTCTTTTTTGGCTGGCCTATTTCAATCTGGAACTGCTAGTCTACCTTACCATTGCTGTGCCCTTGCTGCTCTCGCCCGCGACCCTTTTTACCCGCAAAATTCGTAAATCGGTCAAGCGCAGCCAGGAATTGATGGCCGGCTTGAATGCGCATTTGAACGAATCGATTAATGGCGTCAAGGTAATCCGCGCTCATTCCATGGAGGAGTATGAGACCGCCCGCTTCCAGCAGGTGAATGACCGATTGTACTGGCGCTCCTTCAAACAGGTCTTCTATATGAAATTAAGTCCCTATATTGTGGAATTTAATTCTTCCCTGGTGGCCCTGGGCATCATTATGGCGGGAGCCATTTATCTGGATCCAGCGGACTTTACCGGCGGGCGCTTTATCGCTTTTTTCGTGACCCTGCTCTTTATCATTCGACCCGTGATCCAGCTTTCCGGTATGTATGCCAAAATACAGGGCGCCGAAGCGGCCGGCGAGAGAATATTTGGCATCATAGATCACGAGCCCGAAAGCAAGGATCCCGAGCAAGCCCGGGCCTACAAACGAATGCAGACTTCGATCGAATTTCGCAATGTCAGCTTCACCTATCCGCAGACCGATAAAGAGGTTCTGCATGACATCAACATCCAGATCAAAGCGGGCATGACGGTTGCCCTGGTGGGCGAGAGCGGCGGCGGGAAGTCAACACTGATGGATCTGTTGGCCCGCTTTTTTGATCCCGATAGCGGTCAGATTCTGATCGATGGTCATGATATCCGGGATTTCAAGGTCGCTGATCACCGTCACCGCATAGGTATTGTCACCCAGGATATCTTTTTATTCTACGGTTCCATTTACCAAAACATCGCCTACGGATCCGAACAATACAACCGCCAGGTTGTCGAGAAGGCGGCCCGCCTGGCCCATGCCCATGATTTCATTAGCGAATTCTATGAGGGTTATAATACTTTGATTGGCAACCGGGGCATGGCCCTGTCGGGCGGTCAGCGGCAACGCATTGCGATTGCGCGTGCTCTTTTACGGGACCCGGAAATCCTGATTCTGGACGAAGCCACCTCCGCCCTGGATACAGAGAGCGAGCAGCTGGTCCAGCGCGCTCTTAACCGCCTGTTTAAAAACCGCACGACTTTTATTATTGCGCATCGCCTCTCCACCATTGAACAGGCGGACATTATATTGGTCGTCTCCGATGGCCGGATCGTCGACCAGGGAACGCATGCCGACTTGATGCAGAATGAGGGCTTGTACGCCCGCCTGCAAGCCATTAGCCGCTCCATTGAGCAGGTCAGTTAGGCGAAAAAGACTCGACGTCAGTTCAATCAGTCAAATCATATCGACAATGAAAATCACAGTTGTTGGAACCGGATATGTTGGCCTGGTCGCTGGCGCTTGTTTCGCTGACTACGGCAACCAGGTCTATTGCGTGGATATCGACGAGCAAAAGATCGAAAATCTGAAGAAAAGCATCCTGCCGATTTACGAACCGGGGCTGAGCGAGATAGTGCAGCGCAATCACGAACGCGGCCGCTTGCGTTTCACAACTGTGTTGTCCGAGGCGGTCACCGATTCCAGTATTATTTTTATCGCTGTGGGTACACCGGACGGGGGCGATGGTCGACCGGATCTACGCGGGGTGCGCAAGGTGGCCGAATCTATTGCTCAGGCGATGAATTCATATAAAATCATTGTCAATAAAAGCACAGTGCCTGTCGGTACCGGTGAAATGGTCGCGGAAATTATCAGCCAGAATACAGAGCACGAATTTGATGTAGTCAGCAACCCGGAGTTTTTGCGCGAAGGGCGCGCCGTTGATGACTTCATGAAACCGGAGCGAGTGGTGATTGGAGCCAGCAGTGAGCGGGCCGCCGCCGCTATGCGCGAGGTGTACGGCCCCTTCGTGCGCGAAACGGACAATCCGATCTACACCATGAATGTCAAATCGGCCGAGATCACCAAGTACGCCTGCAACACATTTCTGGCCATGAAGATTACCTTCGCCAATGAGGTCGCCAATCTCTGCGACGCGCTGGGCGCCAATTACCTGGATGTCAAACATGGGCTCGGCAGCGACAGCCGGATCGGCAAGAAGTTCCTGAATGCCGGCATTGGCTACGGCGGCTCCTGTTTTCCCAAGGATGTGCGCGCCTTTGAACAAACCGCTCAGGATACCAGTCTGCCGGTGCCCTTGATATCTCAAATTGAGCCCACCAATGAACGCCAGAAGCTGCGCCTGCTGCAGTTGATTGACAAGCACTACACCGGCGCTAATCTGCAGGGCAAAACCTTTGCTGTCTGGGGTCTCGCTTTCAAGGCGGGCACCGATGACATGCGCGACGCGCCCTCCATACCGATTATCCAGAATCTGGTGCAAAGGGGCGTGATCATCAAGGCGCACGATCCTGTGGCTCGTCATACCGCCCATAGCATTTTCAAAGACACAATTCAATATTCCGATACCCATTATGAGCCGCTCGAAAACGCTGATGCCCTGTTGGTGCTGACCGAGTGGCCGGTGTATCGCGAGAGTGATTTTGAAAAGGTAAAGTCATTACTCAAGGAAGCCCTGATTTTTGACGGGCGCAATTTATACGAACGACAACGCATTTTAGAACGCGGGTTCACCTACTACGGTATCGGAACCAATCAATAGGATTGATTAGCAAGCCAGTGCAGCTGCCGCATTCGAACCAAACCATTAGCATTGCCAGCACCGCTCAGGGACTGCCGATCGAGCTGACCTGTATTGGCACTGGAGAGTTGCCGGTGCTTTTGATTGGCGGAGTACATGGCAATGAAAGCGAGGGCTTCCTTTTTGCAGAGCGGTTGCAAAAAGAGCTGCTGACCGACGAGACGGCCCTGCATCCCGGCCTGCGGCTGTATATTTGTCCGCGCCTGAACCCGGATGGCTGCCAGCGTTTACGCCGCACGAATCAAAACAATGTCGATCTAAACCGCAATCTGCCGACCAAAGACTGGCAGTCCGATTTTGAGAATGTGAAATACTATCCCGGTCCGTCAGCTGGCAGCGAGCTGGAAAGCCGGATTACCCTCGACATGGTGCAGGCCATCCAGCCCGCCTGTATCATATCGTTGCACTCGTACGAGAATGCCATGATAAATTATAATGGTCCTTGCCTGGCGCTGGCCGAACGCATGAGCTCCTTTTGCGGCTTGCCACCCAAGGGCGATATCGGCTATCCCACCCCTGGCAGCCTGGGTACATGGGCCGGCTGGGAACGCCAGATTCCGACGATCACGCTGGAAGTGCTGCGCGGTCAGGAACCCGACGCAGTCTGGAGCCAGCACCGCACAGGTGTGCTGAAGGCGATCGAATTTTATCTGGACCATCCGCGCCCGGCTAGCAGTTATCACTGATTCTGCTGCGAACCCATTACGCGTGATCGCGACAGGCAAGCATATGCAAATAATGAAAATTAGAGACAAGAGGAAATGAAATGAGCGCAGAGCTAGAACAGAAAATCAATGCCTTATATGCAGATCGCGACCAATTACAGCATCCCGAGGCTAAAGAGGCCGTCCGGCAAGCGATGCAAAAACTGAACGCCGGTGAAATCCGGGTTGCCAGCCAGAACGGCCCAGGCGATTGGCAGGTGAATGCGTGGGTCAAAAAGGCGATCCTGCTCTACTTCGGGATTGCCGAGATGCGCAGCTATCAATCCGGAGACCTGAGCTATTACGATAAAATCGATCCCCGGCTGGATCATGCAGAGCGCGGTGTGCGGGTCGTACCGCCCGCTGTCTGTCGCTATGGAGCCTATGTGGAAAAAGGCGCCATTTTAATGCCGTCCTACGTAAATATTGGCGCCTACGTGGCCACGGGAACGATGGTGGATACCTGGGCCACCGTGG
>JAGRNA010000069.1 GCA_020441005.1 Leptospiraceae bacterium | reverse complement strand
TGCTTTGGCCCTCGATCTCCAGAGCGGCGTCCTGATTGATTATTACAACGGTCTGCAAGATTTACAAGCCGGCCGGATACGAGCTATTGGATCCGCGCGCGAGCGTTTCTGTGAAGATGGATTGCGGCCGGTGCGAGCCTGTCGTTTTAGCGCTGTGCTGGGTTTTGCCATGGACCCTGATATTCTCGCAGCCCTGCAAGACCCGACAGTGCGCCAGCGCACTGCTATGATTGCTGTCGAACGCTTTAGCGCCGAGTTGCATAAGGCATTTCAGATCCAGTTCGCCGGCGCGCGCATGATTCAATCGTTGCAAACAACCGACCTGATCTCGATTTTTTGGCCCAGTGATTGCCTGGGGGCCTATCCAGGCCTGGATGGGAATGCGATGCGTCGACTGGCGAGCATGCAAACTACCGGCTTTGCCCAGGTGCTGGCTTATTGGCTCTATTTATTATTTCCAGCAGCTGGCGCTGTTGTAGCTCCGATTGCGCGCAGTTGGAAACTGGCTCGCCAGGAAAGCAAGGCTACTGAATTTCTGATCGAAGTGTTTCAGATACAAACTACATTGCTGAATAGCACCGAACCAAAAAAAGCCGCACCTTCCGCCGAGAGCCTGATCGCCATCAAGGACTGGCTGGCCCGAATCAAGCAGCACTATCACGAGCAAGCCGGTTCATTTTTAAAGGCGATCTGGTGGCCGCCAGGTACACAGGAGCTGCGCGAGCTTTGTCATACGGTTCTGGCAAGCGAGCCTTTGACAATTGCTGATTTGCAGATTCAAGGTACGCAGTTACAGGAATACGGTTTGCGCGGGGCCCAGATTGGTGCTTGTTTACGTTGCTTGCAAAAACAGGTCTGGCTGCATCCGGAATTCAATTATCCGGAGCAACTTGCGCAGCTGATAGAGCAATGCAAACAAGACCAGATCTGAATTCTATGGCTGGCAGTTACTGTGATCCCGGACGAGGCAATGCAGTCTAACGCCAGTCAGACTGACCGACTGCACCAGGCGATCCGCATCTGGCAAGCAAAACAGAGCGACCCTGCCTCCGGGGCAGTGCTGAACACACGCCAGGGGGCTGGTCAACGGTCAACACCCTGGTGCTAAAAAAAACTGGCGATCGACTGGATCTGAAAGCTTTGGCCGTCGTCCAGGCTAGCTGACTCGCCAGCCTGCTTGCCAATCAAGGCTTTACCCAGCGGAGAGGCATAGGATATTATGCCTTGCTCCGTATCCGCATCCCACGGTCCCAGGATGGCGTAATTAAGCTCGCCGTCCTGACCTTGCAAAAGCACTTTGGTGCCAATGCGAACGATTTCCGTTTTCACTTCGGCGGGATCGATCTCGCGAGCCTGTTTCAACTCTGCGCTGACCCGGGTTATTTCGGCCCGCAATTGGGTCTGGCGTTCCATGGCCGCCTTGTATTCGGCGTTCTCGCGCAAGTCGCCTTTTTCCTGTGCCTCGCCGATATCACGCGAGTTTTGGGGCATTTCCACGTTGATCAAATGGTCATAGTGCTGTCTGCGCTTCTGCAGCGCTTCCGCCGTTACCAGGATAATGCCATCCTCCGGAAAGAGCACTTCGGCCACATCCCCTTCAGTTTCATCCCCCAGATCCGTAATCTGGATTTCCAGCTCCGGTCGTACAGTTTTCAGGAACTCCTGGAAGTTTTCCTTATGCGCATCAGAGACATAGGGCACGTCTCGAAACAGGGCATTCATGCGACGCAGGGTCGACTGGTCCGCATTCATTACGATTTCAACCAGCACCTCGTGTTGCATAATATCTTCCACCGTCTGGCTGGAGGTGGCAAAAATGACATCAATGGCACTGTTCTTCAGGCGGGTGCCCTTGGCTTCAATGCGGTTCAGCGGCTTTAACAGACGAAAAACCTGTAGCATTAAATCTTCTTTGGTATGCTGCAGCCACTCGGACTTGAAGCTGTCTTGCAAAATATTGCGGGCACACCACAAAAAGATTTCCGGGTTCTCGCGGTAGCGCATGAGGGCTTCCTCAAAAAACTCCTGGATTGCGGATTCACAGTTATGCTTTTCCAGCTCGGACAAGGCATATTTGTTAATTTTGATGGGCACCTCAAAGAGGATGCCCTTCAGGATTTCGGGGTAGTCGCTGCGGCACTTTATATACAGGTTTACGAGCTCGCGTTTGAATTCGATCTGCAAACTGGAGCGGCAGTAGTTCAACAGCTCCGGAATCGTCGCATCTTGCAAGCTTTGCTGTACGGCCTCATCCTTCAGGATGCGACCCGGTATTTCATCCTGGATGGCGCGTGTGGCCAGCTCCAGGTACAGGTAGCTATGCAGCTGCTTCAGGCTTTCCTTGCTGCTTTCATTTTCTTTATAAAACTGGATCGTTGATTGGGCTGCGCTATGGGCCTCCTCTTCTTTCAAGACCTGCAGGGCCACGTCCAGTTTTTTGTCCCAGTCTTGCAGACTCTGGAACTTGAGCATCAATTCTTCCGCCAAACTGATCGGATTTTCGCGTAACAGCAATTCATCCTTCTTACGCGGATTAAACCCGAATTTGGGATCTTTTTTCAGGGCGGTGCGGGTCTTGCTCCACCATTTGGACCACTCGCTGCTTTCTAAAAAGGTACCGACGATTTCCTGCTTGATTTCGGCTAACACCATTGTGCTGCCAAAGGAATTGAGCAAGAGCTCAAAGAAACCGGAAATGTCATCGTTAAAGAGGGCTTTGGTTTCATCCGGCGCTTCGTAGAGTTTGACCCAGATGTGATCGGGACCGAGGGGCCGTAAGCTGGAAATGGCCATCTGAATGGACATGCGCTGGTCGGGGTTGTCGCGGAAGTCGACGATCATTTGCTCATTGTCAATCAGCTTGATCTTGCCCACCCCGCGCGTCCGGTGGTGGACATAGTTGTCGACATCAAATACGATGTTGCGCTCAAATTCTGCAATGCAGGGTCCGGGTGCCTTGCGGTGATTGGTTAATCCGGATATTTTCAGAAATTCATCCAGTAAGGAATGCTCGGCATAGAGCATACGGTAGGCGCGCACTAGATCGGAGCGCGCTTTGGAGGAGGCCGGCTCATAATCCAGAATCTTTTTCAGTATTTCAATAACGGTACTCCAGTTCTCAGACTGCTTGTGCGGCTCGAGCAGGCTCATCAAATAGGCGGCCATGCGGGTCTTTTCCCGGTTACCAACGATGACTCGCTCGATTTTCTCGAAAAAGGCCAGATCATCATAGGCGCGATCCACCAGAATGGGCCATATGTCATCTACGTTGCGGTAGTCCTTCTGACGAGCGTAGGACTCAATCGCTTTTTTGAGCAGTTTCAGGGCCTCATTGGGCTCTTCCTCCAGAATGGACATGGCGTAACTTTTATGCACGTCCGGGTTGTTGTGGTCGATGGCGGCCAGCGTTTTGATAAAAGGCTTGGTTTCCTTTTTGCCGCGCAACTGCTCAACGCTGCGTACCTTGGCCCTCAGAGCGCTGCGGTTTTCCGGGTCCTGGGCCAGCATGCGATCAGCGATGTGCTCGACCACCTTCCAGCGGGTGTGGCGGACACAGTCGTCGATCAGGCTACGCAAATACCCGGCTGAATCGTCCTTGTTATCCTCAAAGTCCATCAGACCGAGCAAATAGCGCGCACCGGGTGCGTGGGGCTCATCGTGATAGACTTCCAGCAAGAGCTCGCTAATCCGGGCTCGTTCCGGCGAGGGCAAAATGGCCTCTAGCAGTTCATCCAGTTGTGTGAAACGGGAAAGCTGGAGTTGGCTTAAATCCTTAAACACCCGGTCATCGTTGATCTGCGTTTCAATTTTTTTAATGAGGGCCGATTGGGTCCCGCTTTCTATATTCGTTTCTGACATCACTCGTTAATCCACGTTTTGTGAATGGACACTGTCTGTTCCGACCTGGGCAGACCAGACACCGCAATCCCCACCATCCAGTGTGGCGTGTGAATCGGGCGTCCCCGGGCTAGCAAGCTGGCCCAAGCCAGGCTTTTCCGTATGGTGTCAAGCTTGACACTGGCTGTTTTGACCTGAATGGCAGACAGAGTTCCAGTCTTGACAAACGACTGTGGGGGTCAAACGACTTTCGCTAGCCCTTGCCATCGGAAATCATAAAAAAAGCCCGGTGAAAACCGGGCTTTGGGGCCGCTGGAAGCAGGTCTAGTTCCAGCGGCTGGTTGCAGTCAGGCTGTTTCAGCCGATCAAATAGGGTGCAATCACCAGGGCGACGACACTCATCAGTTTGATCAGGATGTTGATGGAAGGTCCAGAAGTATCTTTTAGCGGGTCGCCAACCGTATCGCCGGTAACGGCTGCCTTGTGCGCATCGGATCCTTTTTTATACTCTTTACCACCGATGGTTACACCGCCTTCAAACATTTTCTTGGCGTTGTCCCAGGCACCACCGGCATTGGATTGAAAGATGGCCATCAGCACGCCGCTCACGGTAACACCGGCTAAAAGTCCGCCCAGGGCCTCGGCTTTAAAAACAAAGCCCACGACTACCGGTGCGAGGACTGCCAACAGACCCGGAGCCAGCATTTCGCGAATTGCGGAAGTCGTTGAAATTTCAACGCACTTGGAATACTCCGCTTTGCCGTCGGCTGCATCAAACACCTCGCGGTCGCGGCGCTTCATTTTATCCAGTTTGCCGTCGTATTTTTTCATTACTTCCAGCGCCTTTTTCAGGGCTGGAATATCGCTGAACTGACGGCGCACTTCTTCGATCATCGACTTGGCAGCGCGGCCCACGGCACCCATCGCCAGGGCCGAGAATACGAAGGGCAGCATACCGCCCACAAAGAGGCCGGCCATTACCAGTGGATTGGCTACGTTAATCGAAGTCAGTCCGGAGCTGGTCATGAAAGAAGCGAATAATGCCAGGGCAGTCAGAGCCGCGGAACCAATCGCAAAGCCCTTGCCAATCGCAGCAGTTGTGTTACCAACGGCGTCCAGCTTGTCTGTACGCTCGCGCACTTCCGGATCCAGCTCGGCCATCTCGGCGATCCCGCCGGCGTTGTCAGCAATGGGGCCATAGGCGTCTACAGCCAGCTGAATACCGGTGTTGGCCAGCATTCCCAGGGCCGCAATCGCGATACCGTAGAGTCCGGCAAACATGAAGGCCATATAGATGGCCGCCGCAATCGCCAGGGTCGGCACAGCGGTAGACATCATGCCAACACCCAGACCGGCGATAATGTTGGTCGCGCTGCCGGTGGAGGAAGATTCCACGATGGAAATGACTGGCGCCTTGCCCGTGCCGGTGTAATGCTCGGTGACCCAGCCAATCAAAAGACCGGCTACCAGTCCGATGATCGTCGCATAAAAAACATTGGCCGCAGTGTAAACCCGGCCCTCATAGGTCCATTCGGCCGGCAACATATATTGAATCACATACCATGATGCGATCACGGTGATGATCGATGACAGGTAATGCCCCAGGTTCAGCGCGGATTGCGGATTGCCGCCCTCGCGAACGCGCACAAAAAAGGTGCCCACGATAGAGCACAGGATGCCTACGCCGGCCAGCACCAGCGGTAGCAATACCGCGCCCAGGCCGTTAAAGGGAATGCCTTCGATTTGATTGTAGGCGGCGATGTAAGTGGCGCCCAGGATCATGGAACCCAGGATCGATCCCACGTAGGATTCGAACAGGTCCGCGCCCATGCCGGCGACGTCGCCCACGTTATCGCCCACGTTGTCTGCGATTGTGGCCGGGTTCAGCGGATGGTCTTCCGGTATACCGGCCTCGACCTTGCCCACCAGATCGGCGCCGACGTCAGCGGCTTTGGTGTAAATCCCGCCGCCCACACGGGCAAACAGAGCGATCGATGAGGCGCCCAGGGAAAAACCGGAGATGATTTGCAGGGTTTCCGGGATTGCAATGCTCAGTTGATTGCTGAAAATGACAAAGAGTCCGCCAAGGCCGATGACGCCCAGGCCGACCACGCTCAGTCCCATTACGCTACCGCCGGTAAAAGCGACCGCGAGGGCTTTTTCGAGTCCGGTACGGGCTGCGTTGGCTGTGCGGTAGTTGGCTTTGGTCGCCACCCGCATGCCAATGTAGCCTGCTAAAGCGGAACAGATTGCGCCCACGACAAAGGCGACGGCCTGCATCCACAGGTTCACGTTGGTTTCGGCTTCTTTGGTGTATTTACCGGCCAGGAAGAGGACGGCGGCTACGGCGATGACAAACCAGATCAAAACCTTGTATTCCGCTTTCAAAAAGGCCATGGCACCATCAGCGATGTGCTGACCAATTTTCTGCATTTTTTTGTTACCGGGATCCTGCTGACCAATCCAGGTGGATTTGATCAGGGCGAAAACGAGCGACAGTGCGCCAGCTCCCAATGTAAGATAAATTAACTCCATTGAGTTTCTCCTGTTTGTTTTAACATCAACCACACCGGCAAAAGCGAGCATGTGGCTGGTGGATCAAAAATCTAAAATAATAGGTGACCAGAGACTCGCAGAGCAAAACTGTGTCAACTCAATTACGGTCACAGCAGTTCTTATATTAAAGATGATAATTCCGCATGGCAGCAAACTCAACGCCGAACAGATTTATGAGATTCGCTCTATCCTGGCCGAATTTGGTTGCGAACTGGACGAGATTGTCGGCGCGACCCGCAGCATTTATGCAATCAAGGGGGATGAGCGTCATCAGCTGATGATTAACCGGCTGGAGGGGCTGGCTTATGTCGCCCGCGTCGATACCATTCAATCGCCCTACAAGCTAATGGACCGCCAATCCGAGCTGGCGCGTCAGAGCTTTGAAATTGGCGGCCGTGTTCTAAAGCAGGAACTGCTTTTGATCGCCGGGCATTGCACCATTGATCCCGATAATCCGCAGTTGTTTCTGGAAACCGCCCAGGCTGTCCAGGAAGCCGGCGCGCATGTGCTGCGGGGCGGGATCTGGAAACCGCGCACCAGTCCACATTCCTATCAGGGAGATGTGCGCGCCTTGCAGACCATCCTGGATGCGCGCGCGGAAACCGGATTGCCGATCAACATTGAGGTGATGGATCACGAACAGCTGGCCCTGGCCATGGAAGCCGGAGTCGATATGATCCAGGTAGGCGCGCGTAACGCACTGAATTATTCATTGCTGAAAAGCATCGGTGAAAAAACCGCCAGCCGGCAGACATTCGTCCTGCTAAAACGGGGTTTGCATATGGGTCCGATCAAGGAGTTTATCAGTGCTGCTGAGTACATTGTGGCTGCCGGGAACTCCCATGTCCTTTTGTGTCCGCGGGGTACGGCGCCGGCGATGGATGGTTATCGTAATCACCCCGATGAATGTATTACACCGCTGTTACAACAGCAGACCTGGGCTCCGGTGATTGTGGATCCTTCGCATTCTGTCGGCCGGGCTGTGTATGTGCCGCATGCGGCCCTGGCTGCGGTTGCCTATGGCGCTGACGGACTGGTCATCGAATGTCATATCCAGCCGAACCGCGGTATTGGTGATGACCCCAAGCAGGCCGTAACACCCGCATGCCTGGCGCGCATCTACCAGGATGCGCTGCCGCTTTTTGAGGCCAGCCGCCAATACCGGGCGTATCTGGACTAAATGGAAAAAAACGCGCCTCCCGCTCCGCCTGGCGGGAGGACATACAATGAAACAATGCTTTCGTCAGCCAGCTGGAAAGCACAAATCAGGGAGACGTCTGGTGCGTTTGGCTCACAGGCCATTGTGACTGTGAGCTCTACTGGCATTACTGGTTTTAGCACTCTTTTTCTTCCTGACTCAGCCAGCGTTGATTGATAAAAGCAATCAGGAGCATCACCAGGCCAATCATTAAAAGATAGGCCGCCTTATAGATTGTCGCCTCTCCGCTCAGGTCCCAGAAAATCGTCTTGATCGAAACAGCGCCGATCACTAGAGAACCGAACCAGCGAAAGGCACGAATACGGGAATACAACCCCCACAGAAATAATAGCAGCGCATAGATCATATAGGCCACTGCCAGGGCCGTGTCGACACCGATAAACCGCAGGTGGTATGCCTGCCAGGCGTTACTGATTTGCACTGTGAAAAGCCCGAAGAGGATCAAATGACTGGCTAGCGAAACAGTCAATGCGAGTCCGGCTCCGATGGACTGCGGTGTTCGGGCCCAATCCTTTTGCGGTAAACCCAAAAGGACAGTGGCATAATAAAACCCGCTACAGGCCAGTGCGAGCCATACCAGGGCTCCTGGATTGATGAAGGGAATATACTCCAGTCCGAACCAGTTTACCCAGTGCACATTCCAGGCGACCAGGTACCAGTAGAATCCGGCCAGGCTCCAGGCTCCAGGCTCCAAACGACAGATAAACAACCAGTCGATTCCGGATACTATGACCGAATAGAAACACGAGCATGATCAAAGCGGTCCAGATGCTTGTATTGATAACGTGATGCATCCCGGGGGTGGTAAAAAAGCGGCCCAGATTGTGACTGGAAATGGCGATGATCATCACGCCCAATAGCAAATAAATGACCACCGAGACCGGCAGTTCAGCCGCCTGTCGACGAATGAAAAATCCGGCCGCGGTAAAGCTGATTCCGACAATGATTAACGGCAAGGCATAGGGTAATTCGGCCCTGCTCAGGATCAAAATGGACCAAAAGACAAAATGGATCGCGTTAATGACTGCCAGGTAGAGATTCAGTCCCTCCGATCTTGAATCCGACCAGTTTGTGGCGCCGATCAGACCGACCAGATACACGGCAAAGAAAGCGCTGAGATAGGCAAAGGGTTCGCCCCAGGCCTGCGGGTCGAAATACAGGTAGTAGCTGATATAGATCAAACCGGTAATCAAAAAAGAGACGGCCCGGGTTTCGGGCCATTTCTTGATGGAGCTGATGGCCAGCGAACTGATATTGAGGATCAACACATACCAAAACAGGTAAAAAATCATTACCCCCTGGACACGCAGGACCAGCGGTGAAATCAGACCACCCATGGTTGCTATGATCAGCAGCCAGCGCATATCGTAAATCAGGGCTAGTCCGCTGACCAGGGCCGCGAGACCGAGCATGGCAATCAGCATGACTTCACCGGGCCACAGAAGCTCTTTGGACAGACTGGAATAAACAAGCACCGCATACAAGATGCTGACACCGGCTCCAGCCAGAATTTGGTCGACCGGAAACTTGAACCGGGTCAGCTGTTGGGTGATATGACTATAGTAACCGCCGAACAATAGACTGGCCCCCAAAACCATGCCGAGGGCGACCCGACCTTCCGGCGGAATCCAGCCCTGGTCAAAGGCTGCCTTTAAGAAATATAGAAAGGCGAGAAATACAAATCCGCCTCCCAAAAAAGGTATCCAGTTTTTCTGTAACATGTCGTTGCTCCTGATGGTAATTTTACATGTGTTGTGATTATGCCGGCAGCATAATCGTGACTAGCTGCCGGCACTAAATGACAGGATTTATTGGTTAGTTGATCCCCATTGTTTGCTTGATCTTGGAATTACTTTGGTACAACACCTGTTGATACTGGCCGTTTTCCCACTGCCGTTCCATGGCCCAGTATTCCGGCTTGCGTTTAAAGTTGACCACAGAATTGGCTGCCAGGGTGAGCAGGATGGCCTGCATCTTTTGGGTTTTATAGTAATCCGAACCAAGCGCGCCATAGTCCACGACCACATCCAGCGGACGGCCGCTGGCATCATACTGGTAGGCCTCGTAGAACAATCGATCCTCAATCGTAAAGCGGCGGACCTTGTTCTGATCAGCCTTGTCTTTGACAGAAATATCGAGTCGGGGCCGGTATATGACCGCAAACAGGGTATAGCCCTTTTTGTTCATCGTATCATTACTGACCAGGTAGAAATGGTTATAGTCGCGTACGCCGTACTGTTTGAGTATTTTTTGAAAGTAGGAGGTCGCATGTTTCATGCGCCGAAAGACTTCGCCGGTATCACCTTCAGCATTGACTTCATTAAGACGTTTGCCATACGCCGACTCATAGGTGTCGTCCAGACTGATCCGGGCCTGTGTCAGGGCCAATTGCTCATTGAGCTGATGTAATCCGCTGGCAGCGAAATAGGGTACGGCGGCAATCCCTTCCAGGACCCCGATGGTAATCTGAAAGGGCGACAATACCAGATGCACAACACCCTGGGATGCCTTGCGTAAACCGGAGGCGGGGGTGAGGTCCTCCTTGTCCTCGGCTTGCAAAGCGACAGTCATACAAACGGCCCCTAACACTATTGATACTATTTTCTTGTTCATGATTCTGCTCCTGAATTGATGGTAGCCGCAATGCGAGATTTGTGCCAGCTGCCAGATTTTTTTAACCATTGCTGATTTGGCTGCAGCAGGGGCCTGGCGGCGATTGCAAGGCGAGTGGCCCGGATTTGTAGAGCAAGGTGGAGGCTGGTGTCGGATTTACTGGCAGCAATTATTTTGACAGTGTCAAAAAATTTGACACCAGGGGGACTGTCAGGGGGGCTTTTTTCAGGCAGAGGAATCGTTTCGGACCGGAAAATTGCAAATCGAGCTTGCCTGGATTGTAATCTTTTCGCAGTATTTTCGGCTGCTTTTTATAGCTCGCTGCCAGCGCGGGCGTATTGGACTGGATGTTTGTGTGTTGTAATGTTTTTGTAATGTATAATTTGTTTATTTTTGTCCTGGCTTTGTTTAAAGTTGGCTCATAAAAAAAATCTGCTTTAGCCAGATTTGTGGTTTATTGTCTTGACATTCGCTACTTAAACGCCTCCATCAGCTCGCCCGAACGGGGCATACGCCCGGGAGTGAAAATCATTTGAAAACGGATTCGATCGCAGAGCTGCAAGCGGATTCCCGGACCAGCCGTCAGTTTGGCGGGTCAGGTTCAGGGCTGGCGATTACCCGTAAAATTGTGCATTAGATGCAGGGCGAGATCAAAGTTAACAGCACTCCGGGACAGGGCAGCGTATTTACAGTGCAGCTGACACTGCCGCCTTGTCCGGAATGGGTTCGTGAAGGCTGGCCAATCCAAAGCAACCACTGCGCCTTGTGTCAAACCACCGAGGATACCCTGGAGCTGCGCCGGCTTGATGAAGGATCAGAGCACGCCTGCCCGGTGCTGATCGTCGAAGATAATGCGATTAACAGCCGGATCCTCGGCCGAATGCTGGAGATGGCCGGTTTTACCAACATTGAATACACCCACAATGGCTGTGAGGCATTGGAGCATTTACAGCATGCAAGGGTCAAGATCCTGTTGACTGATCTGCATATGCCCGAAATGGACGGTCTCGAACTGGTGCAGCATGTCCGCCGCCAGTATCCCGATTGGGAAATGATCATCATTGGCATCACTGCCGACGCCTTCGATGACACAGTCTCTGTGTGTATGCAGGCCGGGATGGATGACGTGCTCACCAAACCGCTGACTCGGCAAAAGCTGATCGACAGCATAGACCGTTTGTATTTTCAGCGCAAAGACCTGGCCCGTAAAGGCTTGTCGCCCAAAAACCGCCAGATGCCATCGACAATGTAATTGTGTATCAGGCCGCAGCGGTTGGGATCATCACAATCTGCTTGCCGTTTCAGGGCGGCCTGTGATCCAATCAGATTTGCAGCCCTGCGCCCTGGTCAGCGGCCAGATGGTTCATCCTGGCGGCCTGGTGCCTGGACCAAAAGTAATTGTTTCCAGGGTAGATTTGTCTTTGACATACCAGAGTTGAAAGCTGTTAGAATAGTGAATGAGGATAAAAAGCTGATGAACGGAGCCCACGCATTAATGCAAACCCTGCTTGAGGCCGGAGTGGATACCTGCTTCACCAATCCGGGCACTTCCGAAATGCACTTTGTGGCAGCCCTCGACGACACGGATATGCGCGGGATTTTGACTTTGTTTGAAGGCGTGGCCAGCGGGGCCGCTGACGGTTACGGTCGGATGGCGGACAAGCCGGCGGCGACCCTGCTGCATTTAGGCTGCGGCCTGGGCAATGGACTGGCGAATCTGCACAACGCGCGCAAGGGCCGCGTGCCCATCGTGAACATCATTGGCGATCATGCCACCGCGCATGTCCAGTACGATGCGCAGCTGCAATCCGATATTGAAACCGTCGCCCGCAATGTCTCCAGCTGGATTCGAAGCTGCACGGATACCAAAATGCTGGCCAGCGATGCGGCCGCGGCTGTCGCGGCGGCCAAGGGCCCCCCCGGCCAGGTCGCCAGCCTGATTCTACCGGCGGATGTATCCTGGGGCGAAGAGGCCGAGAGCGCCGCTCCCCATTCGCCTGTACCGCCGCCGATTGCAGCTGCTGAAACAATTGATCAGGTCGCCGCGGTCTTGCAAAGCGGCCAAAAGACGGCAATCCTGCTGGGTGGCCGTGTTTTGCGCGCCGAGGGCCTTCGAATGGCCGCCCAAATCGCCGAAAAGACCGGTGCCAAACTTTTCTGTGAGGTTTTCCCAAGTCGCCTGGAGCGCGGCGCGGGTCTGCCGCATGTGGAACGGATTGCCTATCTGGCCGAAATGGCGGCAGTGCAATTGGCCGGTTTCAAGAATCTGATCCTGATGGATGCCAAAGCACCGGTATCGTTTTTCGCGTATCCCGGCAAAAAAAGCTATCTGGTGCCCGAGGGTTGCACACCCTATGAACTGGCCGCTCCAAACGAAGATGCCTTGCAAAGCCTGGCGGCCCTGGTCAGCAAGCTGGATGCAAATGCTGTCGAGCCTCAGGTGCAGGCCGAGCGGCGGCCGAAGCTGCCTCGGGGCCAACTGAGCGCCGCCAAAGTCTGTCAGGCGATCGGAGCCCTCTTGCCCGAGCGGGCGATCATTTCGGATGAAGCCCAGACTTCAGGGGTTAAACTGCCGCTATTCACAGCTGGTGCCCCCCGCCACGATGTATTGACTCTGACTGGCGGTGCGATCGGTCAAGGGTTGCCGGTCGCGGTGGGGGCGGCCGTGGCTTCACCGGATCGTCCGGTGTTGGCCCTGGTTGGTGACGGGGCGGCGATGTATACGATTCAGTCCCTGTGGACGATGCAGCGCGAAAATCTGGACGTGACGGTGATTATTATGAACAATCGATCCTACGCAATCCTGAACATCGAATTACAGCGGGTCGGCGCCAAATCGATCGGTCCCAAGGCCAAAGACCAGCTGGATCTGGCCTCACCAGCGCTGGACTTTTGCGCGCTGGCGCAGGGTATGGGTGTGCCCGGGCGTAAAGCCGAAACGGCGGAGGACTTCAATGCCGCGCTGGAGTGGGCGCTGGCAGAAAAAGGTCCCCACCTGATTGATGCGATTGTGCCGACGGACTACAAGGGCCTGCGCCTGAAAGCCCTGCCGTTCATGCTGGCCTCGTTGGATAAAATTCCAAATTCGGTTGCGAAAAAGATCAAAAAGGCTCTGGCTCCCTGACCCGGGTTCCAGGTACCAGCACCTTTAGATATGTGAATGGCCATGGGATGGCAAACAGCTTTAGTCATAGAATTTCGAGTTGTGACAATTAAACTTGACTGTAGCCTTTTATAAGTCATACTGATGCCATGCAACGCCGATTGCGCATTCTTACAAAAGAAGACCCGGACGAAGATCGCACCTACTGGCAATCCAAATCACCAGCAGAACGCCTGGCAGCTGTAGAATTGCTGCGGCGCAATTACTATGCCTGCCTGGGCTACACTGAACTTCCGCGCCTGCAGAAAGTGATTACGATTCGGAAACGCGATGCTGCTACACTCTGATTGCAAGGATTTTATTGAAGTTCTGCATAAAAACAGGGTGCGTTATGTGATTATTGGCGCTTATGCATTGGCAATGCATGGCCAACCGCATTCCACCGGCGATATCGACATCTGGCTCTATCCGGACCTGGAAAATGCCGGGTCTGTTTTATTCGCCCTGACTGCATTTGGTTTTGCCAGTATGGAAATATCTGCCGCTGATTTGCTATCCGGAAATATCATCCAACTGGGTTATCCGCCAGTGCGCATTGACTTATTGACCCAAATAGATGGTGTCAGCGCCGCTGAAATCTGGCAGGATAGGGTCAGCGGGCAAATTGACGGATTAGAAGTTTACTTTATGGGCAAAGAGACCCTGCGTAAAAACAAGCAGAGCGTTGGTAGACACAAGGACCTGGCCGATCTGGAATTGCTGGACGGGAAATAAAAATACAAGAGTTTTCGCGAGGAAAAGAACAAAGTGCCAACAAATAAAGATTTATTCTCTTTATACCCTGAATACATTCAAACTGCCGCTAAATTCGATGCGCAGAGAGATTTGGGCCTGGCCACGTTTCTCAACTGTCTGCATTATACCTGGGATGATCACTTACGCAGCGATGCTCTGATTGAGCCGATAAAGCCTTTCTTTGAAAAATCAAAGGATTTGACGACCATTCGTCCGTTGTTTGAGATCCACCAAAACTATTCCAACGCCTGTATTCACTGGTTGGGTGAATTGGAAGAACTGGAGGACGAAGATGCAGATGAGCATATCGAAAAAGCATTATGTTTCTTTTCGAAGCAACTGGGCAAGAATGCTAATGATGATTTATTTTCCGGCATCAAGACTGAATTATTGAAGCTGCTTGCCGAAGCCGGTGTCGACCTGCCGACAGAGGGAACTTTAGACGATCAGGCCATAGCGCGAATCCGCAAGAGCCGCCTGGAGCCGGCCTGCGAAGTGATTGCTAGTCTGGTTTTTAGCACATATAAGACAGAGGCTGAAAAAGAAGATGAAGAAGAAGTATTAGACCGCATTGAAGACATGTTTTTTGATTACGCGATTGCCTGTCGCTACCTTGACGAATACCGGCGCGAAACCTTCTTTTTCGAACAAGAATTTAAGGACATCGGCCGCAACCATCCCTGTCCCTGCCAAAGCGGCCGCAAATGGAAGCAGTGCCACGGGCGATACGGCAGATGAAAAAGCCAGGGACGTGCTAGCACGGTAGCTGGTATGTGAGTAAGCACTGAGCTCTTTCGGAAACTGAAATGATGGCTCGACGTGATAATACTAAGAAACTATCTGTTATCATGATCCGCACCCAGATCAGCTAATCTGAAAAGGACTATGCCGCGGCCAAAAAGGCAGCAGACAAGCAGGGTATTTCGCTGGCTGAATTCTTCCGGCGCTCCTTACGCAATGCCTTGCCCGTCGATACGAAGCAACCCTGGATGCGATATGCCGGCATCGTAGAAAGCGGCGATCCTGATTCCAGCAGGAATATTGACGATTTGCTTTATGGCCCAAAATAAACCGGCTTATCGGGATACAACGGCCCTGATTGCTTTTCTGGATCGTTCTGATTCATGGCACGCGCATTTTTACCAACTGTTTGCCAGGCCGCCCCGACTGATAACTTCGAGTCTGGTGATTGCCGAGGGGCACGGCTGGTTTCTGAAAAGATATGACGAGCACCGCGCGCTGCAATTTATTAATTTTATTGATTCATTAAGCGCTTTGTCCATCCATCAGGTTGGCCCAAAAGAAATCCAGCAATCTGCGAAGTTGATCAAAAAGTACAAGGACCAAAGCCTGACCATTGCCGATGCCTGCGGACTGTATTTAATGGAGACAAAAAAGATCCGAATTTGCTGGAGCACGGACCATCACCTGGGCATTACCGGAGTTCCTTTGGCGATACATCAGTAAAAGTTGGTAAATAACCCCTGCCCCTATGGCAGGGGTCGCAAGTGGAAGCAATGCCATGGACGATAAGTGATTGACAAAGGTATGACCCGGTATAACCATTGGGCAGTATGAAAACTGCTGTTTCAATACCGGATGAGCTGTTCGAACAAGCGGAAAAAACAGCCCAAAAGATGGGCATACCTCGTAGCCAGCTATATGCCCGGGCCCTTGACGCTTATTTGAAATTTCACAACAAAAGTGTAATCACAAACAGGCTGAATGCCGTAGCCGAGCGATCAACTCTTCATCCCGAAGTGTTGGCAAGTGAGGCTGGATTGCAAGCCTTGCGGGAAAGCTTAAAAGATGACTCGTGGTGAAATCTGGTGGGTTGACCTTGGCCTTCCCTATGGAAGTGAACCCGGTTTCAAACGGCCGGTCCTTATCATTCAAAATGACGCTTTTACCTGCAGCAAAATAAACACCGTGATTGTTTTGCCGATCACTTCAAACCTGATTCATGCTGACGCGCCGGGAAACGTCAGGCTTGCAAAAAAGCTGTCCGGGCTGCCGCGCGATTCGGTCGTCAATGTATCGCAATTAACTGTGCTGGACAAATCCAGATTCGCAGAACGGGTAAAAAAATTGAACAAAGACACGATGCTGGCTGTTGAACCTGGAATTCGACTGGTTTTGGATTTGCAATGAATTCATATTTTACTTTATTTAGGAACTCCTGCCCACGCATGCTGCAAAAAATTATTCCTGCACTTTTACCCCTGTTGCTCATATCCTGCAATGCCCCAAACAGCACCGATAAATTCGCGGTAAGCTACTTCCGCGACAGCACGGCCAAACTGGAATACAAGGATGCAATCCGGCAGAACTTCACGTCCGTACCAGACGCCCGCCTCTTTGCCGGCAACTCGGCGGACGCGATCTGGCTGAAAGTCGAGCCTAAGCAGGCCATTGACGAGCAGGACGCAGCCTGGTTTCTGGAGGTTTATTACAGCCAGCTGGACCATGTCGATTTCTACCAGAATAATGGCCGGGATGTCTTTTATAGCGGTGACAATCTGCCTTACAAAGAGCGCCCGATTGATACGCGCAACTTTATGCTGAAGCTGAATCACGCTGAATTGAAGGGCCAGCCGGTTTTTATACGTTCTACAAGCAGTGGAACTCTCTGGATTCCGGTTCGTGTCTTGCGAGAATCAGAAATGATCGATGTGCAATTTCGTGAAAATATCTGGCATGGGGCCTACTTTGGCCTGATGGGGGTGATTGCGGCCTTTAATCTGGTACTGGCATTCAGCTTTAGGGATCGTATGTATGCCTATTATAGTTTGTATGCAATTTTTTCTTTGCTTTCTATGTTATCCCTTACGGGTTATTCTTTCCAACTATTTTGGCCAAATCAAGCTTATTGGGCAAGTCGGAGTTTTCTCTTTTTCGGCATGCTTGGAGTTATAGTCGCCAGCTCATTTTTATTAAGATTTCTATTTTTAAAAGACAAAGAATCGATTAGTAGAAAAAGTTTTAGATTATTACAAATAACAGCTTTTGGATCTTGTTTTTTAGCATATCTATACTATACAATCTTTCTAATAGCTGCTCAATTGAATATGATATTCTTTACTATTACTGTGATTATTGTTGCCTCAAATGAAGCTATCCGAGGAAAACGTGCTGCAGCTTTTATATTGATCTCATGGTCTTTTGTACTACTTGGTTTTTTTCTAACTGTTTTATCATTTCGGGGAATGATATTGGGCCCTGACACTGCTGTTAGTATAATGATGTCCTTTTCCGCCCTCGAAACCATCCTGTTATCTTTCGCGCTCGGCGATCGCTTCAACCAGCAAAAGAAGGATTCGCTGGAACAGCAAATCCGGTTGACCGATTCTTACGCCCGTTTTGTGCCGAAGCAATTTCTGACCTTCCTGAAGAAAGACAGCATCACCGAGGTCCAGCTTGGCGACTCGGTGCAGCGGGAGATGACGGTACTCTTTTCCGACGTACGTTCGTTTACCACCCTGTCTGAATCGATGAGCCCGCAGGAAAGCTTTGATTTTATCAATGCCCTGCTCAAGCGCATCGGACCGGTGATCCGCAAGCACAACGGCTTTATCGACAAGTATATCGGCGACGCAATCATGGCCCTGTTTCCGGGAACGCCGGAGGACGCCATCCTGGCCTCAATTGAAATCCGCCAGCTTTTGGCCGTCTATAACGCGCGCCGTGCAGGTAAGAATATGCAACCGATTAAAATCGGTATCGGCATCCACACCGGCCGGCTGATGCTGGGCACCATCGGCGAGGCCGAGCGCATGGAGGGCACTGTGATCAGTGACACGGTCAATCTGGCCTCCCGACTGGAAAGCCTGACCAGGCATTATGGGGTGACCACGATTGTCAGCGAACGTACTTTGTTTGGCCAGCAAAACCCGGACGCGGTCAATTACCGGATTATTGATCATGTCAAGGTCAAGGGCAAGGACGATAGCGTGGCCATCATTGAAATACTGGACGGCGAGGCGGACGAGCAGCTGCAGCTCCGACTGGCTACCCGCGCCAAATTTGAGCGGGCCCTGCAGGCTTATCAGGGTCGCGACTTTGATACGGCCTTTGATCGTTTTAGCGAGGTATTACAGGTCAATCCGGTGGATAGCGTAGCGCGGATGTATGCCGGACGAATCGCTGTTTTCCGTGAAAAGGGCCTGCCGCCGGACTGGGACGGCGTGCAGGTGATGGACAACAAGTAGTTAAAGTTATTTTATTTATTTATGTTTGTCGTCGGCTGGGAAATCTGATTGTCGCGGGATATATGGGGCAGTGTCATTGCTTACTCAGATCGTCATCTGCTACAATCAACGGGTAAATACTACTCAATGACTCTTGTCCGGCTGCCATGGTTTATGCTTGAGTTCCGCGAGTCGGTAATGGTCGGGAGTCGTTTAGTAAGCGTTTGCGGTCGTGGTTTGTATACAATCCACCTCCATGAAACCAGCGATTGAAACCAGCCTATGAATCAGCCTGTCCCCTGGCGATCGCTTGCGCAACCCGGCGGGCGCTGAAAATACAACCACCCAGGAAGGTCCCTTCCAGGGCGCCCTTGCCGTGCACTCCGCCGCCGCCAAAGCCGGCGGCTTCGCCAATCGCGTATAAACCGGGCAGGGCCTTGCCGCTGTTGTCAAGTACCCGACAGTCGAGATCGGTCTGGATGCCGCCTAAACTCTTGCGTACAATTACAAATTCGCGGATCGCAATCAGCGGTCCGGCTTTGGGATCGAGGATTTTTTGAAACTTGCAAGTCCGCACCCGATCACCGCGGTAGCGACGGGCATGGGCGATGCGGCGCAGCTGCTCATCGTTAAAATATTTGGGACCGCGCTCAATGCCGGCGTCGTAGGCCCGGATATCGGCTTCCAGCTGGGCCGCATCGACGGCATCATCGCCATTCAGGGCATTCAGTTTGGCGGCCAGCTCCGGCACAGTATTGGCTGACACAACATCCAGGCAATTGTGCAACAGAAACCGGACTTGTTCCGGGTTACCCAATACTATCTGCTTGATAAACTGAAATATCTTTTTGTCCCGCATGGCCAGGTTGTAATCGCTGTTTTGCACCGCAATTTCCTTGCGCGCAATCTTCCAGTTCATGATTTGATACGAATACTTGCGGTCCGATTTGCAGATCTGCTCCAGAATAAAGCGGGTGTCATAGGCGGTGACCAGCGGCATTGGTCCGAAGCGCTTGCCGGTGTAGTCTACCCATAAGGCCGATTTGGGCGGCACAATCGTCAGGCCGTGATCCGGTTTGTCCGGCTCGGGGTGATGGACGCCGGACGGATAGTTCCAGCTCTTTTCCAGGTGCGTCAGCCGACCGCCTTGTTGTTGCACTTGATCGTGCATGCGTCCATCAGCGTAGCGGTGCGAGCCGCTCAGGATCGTCGCGGGTGGTTCGCCGAAATCAGCGCGGTCCCACTGCCGGCGCACGCGATCCAGATCGCCATTCATGCCGCCGGTGGCGACGATGAGTTGCTCCGCTTTGGCCGTGAAGGAGGCCCCATTCTCTTCATTGGTGCCATGGCACTCCGGTCCGCTACTTTGGTTGAGACGCAGCTCCTCGACATTGTGGCGGAAGTGGATTTGACATAGATGGGCATTTTTATGTGAACGCAGCAGCTCAATCATGCGCAGGGCCAGACCGTGGCCCAGTCCCAGAACCATGTGAAAGCGGGGCACCGAATTGCCGGGCTGAAACAGGCCGCGTTCGGCCCAGTGCACAACCGGAAAAAAGCCGAGCCCTTTTTGCCGCAGCCAGTCATGAACCATGTCGGTGCACTCGCTAACATAGGCCTCGGCCCACTTGCGCGGCCAGTGATCATCCGCGCTGAACTGAGCGGTGTTTTTCCAGTCCCGCAGCGCCAAATCGATACTGTCCTGGATGCCGGCCCGCCGCTGCAGCCTGGTGTTAACAAACCAGATGCCGCCAAAGCTCTCCTTGGCCAGCCCGCCAAACTTGCCCGCCTGGTCGCGATCCAGCAGTACAACGCTCTGACCCTGATCGATCAATTCCAGGGCTGCCACGATGCCGGCAATCCCGCCGCCGATGATAACTACGTCTGCTTGATAGTTTGCTTGCGTCGACATTTTGACTCCTGGTATTGCGGCACGCTACTAGTTGAATCAGCGGCGGACGAGCAGTTGGTTGCTGTAACAGGCCGACTTATGAAATCGCAGTCTGGCGCTACAATCGGCAAATTCAACACTCATTGGGTGTGATTGTAAAGGCTTTTTTTGAGCATGGCGCCAAGAAACCATTGCGTGAAAATTTTTTGCGCTGCGTGACAACTCTGGCGTTGTCGACTGTTGGTCGCATTCATATAACATAGAATGGCTTCACGATTGCGATTCACCTGCTCTTGATTGCAATGCGGAGTAATCATTTCAGCCTTGATGACCAGGTCGGCCGGCAATTCAATCTGGCTCAAAGACGGATGCGCACGTAAATCGGTGATCAGATTCATTTGCAGGTGTTGGGCAATTTCAGCGCAGGTGGGCGTGGGTTGACATTGGCTGACCAAAGCACTGGCCATCAGCCAAATCAGTCGTCTGATGCGATTCCACGGATCCGTGCTCTTGAATCCCGGGGTTTTCAGGAACGCAGGGTGCATCTGCAATGCAGGGCCTGGCTTGACTGTCTGTCAATGCTTTAGTCATTGTGATTAGTCGGCGACACCAGGATTCCTGCGCCAGAGTAGTCGCTAACAAATAATCATCAGGAACTCTGTCTACCGCCGCTGCACCTGGCGGCTCCGGTGTGCTATCGTGTGCGAATGAGATGTCGGCGGTGTATAATGGCTTTCTGCAAATGATTTTTCTTCGGGACGCAAAAAAGGATCCGGCGCAAGAAAATAATTGGTTGCCAGTTGTTATGGAATGTTTCCCCTCTCCTTACATAAGGAGATTTCAATGGGAAACTGGATTGCAAAAATTGGCGCCTTCGCGGCGGCTGCAGGGGTGATTTCACTGGTATTATCGTTTACCAGCTATGAGCTCAGAATTTTACTCTGGATCGACACCTGGGGTACTACAATTGGCTATATCATCCGTGGGGCATTGGTGATTGGCGGTGGTGCCCTTTATTTCCTGGGCAATATGCTGGCCCCTGACGAAGAGAGTTAATACTGCCTGACTGTCGTTGTCCGGACCAGACCTGGATAGCACATTGTTCTCCAGGTCTGCTAACTCCGGGTCCAGATGGTGGAACCTAACCCCGGGGCTTGATTCGCCAGGTCAATGCCAGCAAGGCAATGGCCAGTATGCCGGCCAGAACGACGGTTAACATCACCGCATCCCACCCCAGCTCTGGCTGAATTGACATCCAGCCCAGCAGCTTGCCCTGGGCCGATTTTCCCAGGTATCCAAACAGGCCAACGAAACCAGCCGCCACCCCGACCGCTTTCTTGGATGATACATCCAGGGCGGCAACGCCAAGCAGCATAACCGGGGGATATACAAAAAAACCGATCAATCCTAATAGTAAATAGTCTATACTGATTGGACCATCAATGTTGGCCCGCAGACCCAGAAAGGCGGCCAGAATAGGCAGTATGCAGAACAAGCTGACCATACCGCGGCGGCCGCCAACCCGGTCGGAAAGCCAGCCCATCAAAATGGTACTGGGAATACCGGAAAATTCAAGTACGAGTTGAGCGAAGCCGCCCGTGTGCAGGTCGGCCTGCTTGACATCCGCCAGGAATTTGGGCCCCCAGTCGAGCATACTGTAGCGCAGAATATAAACAAAAAAATTAGCGGCCGCAAAGAGCCACAGATACCTGTTCGTTAATACATATTTGATAAATAAATCATAGGTGCCCAGCTCGATCTCATGGCTTTGTTCGCCTCCTTGCGGAAAATCCTGCCGGTATTCTTCAATAGGCGGCAGGCCCACAGACTGGGGTGTGTCCCGCAGGCGCAGGCTTAGATAAAGGGCGATGATAAGGGCCATAATCCCTGGCAGAACGAAGGCATACTGCCAGGCGCCAAAGGAACTGATCGCCCAGCCGGCTAGAAATCCGGCCAGACCACCGCCGATATTATGCGAAATATTCCAGACCGAAAAAACGAGCCCCCGCTCGGAGATACTGAACCAATGGCCGATCGTTCGACCACAGGGCGGCCAGCCCATCCCCTGTACGAACCAGTTCAAGGACCAGATAAAAGTGAACAGGTGAAAGACGGTTTCTCTGGGCAATCCGACCGAGCCGACACCGGCAAAAGCAAAATTGCAGAGGGCCGTCAGCAGCAGTCCAAAAGGCATAAAGCGGCGGACATTGCTGCGGTCCGATACGGAACCGAGTAAAAATTTTCCAAGGCCGTAAGCGATGCCGGTAAAAGCCAGCAGGTTACCCATCATGGAATTATCGATGCCGAAGGCTGTTTCCAGGCTTTTGGCCGAATTGCCCAGATTGAGGCGCACCAGGTAAAAAGAAGAATATCCGATGAAGGTCGCCTCCAGGGCCGCCCATCGTAAGGCTGGATAGCGCCGTCGGGCTTCAGCAGACGGCAGCGGCTCGATGTGCGGGGCTGGTTTAAAGAAATTGTTCAGGCTCAAAAGACGGCTCCAGGGATTGCATTGCCAGGGGTGACTGGACAGGCTGTGTACTTTACTGTGCGACCGATTTTATTCAAGGCTGGTGTCCGCTCTGGCTTTTATTGATCCGAATGCCATATTGGGCGGATGAAACAGCCGGGAAATTCAGGGGCGGTTCATCGGTCAGCGAAGCGATCAGCCAGCCGTTACGGCGGGCATAATCGGCAATGCTTTCCTTTTGATCATGACCAATATGGGTGTCCGGGTTGATGATCAGTTTCAGGTCACTGGAAAATTCAATCATTTCCTTATCGCCCCGAGAATTGCCGCCCGCCAGCTGCGGTCGGGCTTGAATAAAAGACTCAATCGCTTCTTTTTTGCCGTGATCCTGGGGAACCGGTTGTAGAATTTCATCGGTGACAATCCCGTCCCGGATTACCGAGCGTACACCGATGATATTGGTGATCGGAATATCGTAGGCTCTACTCAGAAACTGCTGGTACAGCGCTTCCGGACTGGCTGTAACAATCCAGACTTCGAAACCGTTGCGCTTTAGATTGGCTGTTAACGATTGCATTGGTTTAAAAACTTTAGGGGCATACAGGCGGTCAAAGCAGGATTGACCCAGGTTGCGAACGTCTGTCAGGGACATCCCGGCCAGATACTTTACGCGCAGCTGCACATAGGGCAGCGAAACATTGCTATATTGCTGCATCTGTTTGATCACAGCTGGTTTTCGATCGGGATGGCCGGCGGCGTATTCAAAGAGGCATTCATCAGCCAGGTAATGCGGTGCCTGGCCCATTGTGGTGCCGTCACCGTCAAATATGGCCACCTTGCGGCCCTCGATCAATTGCGAGCGCTCAAAAAAATCGGCCAGCTTTTGATTGGTGGTTTTATCGAAGCCCTCGATCGGCAGATAAACGCCGGCCCGGCATTGCTGGAGTCCCAAAAGCACCGGCAGGGTCAGTGCTGCGAAAAGCAGCAACTCTTTTGAGTGATGCAAGGAACGCTGCTGCCAAAAGAAAATCATAACAAGAGCTGTCCTGGGCCGAGTCCGTTTGTAAAGTCAATTTTTACATTTGTGTTACAATGCCAGGGCAGCGGTTATGCCCTGCCAGCTGTATCGTGTGATTTCCTGCGCCGCTGCGTCTGACTGGTCCGGTTTCATGCTGCTGCAACACAGCTCTTAAAGCAGTTTCCCGGCTTTCCTTTTTGAACTGCAGCTCGCTGCTATTGTTCTCGTTGAAACTGCTGAAGCCCGTATAGTACTAAAATTAGCTGATGAAGGCATGGTTAGCAGGAAAAGCATATTGACTTGCCAGAAAAGCGCAGCAGTTATTGGCCTATGAGCAGGATCAGCCGCCGTGATTTTTTAAATGGTAGTTTGATCAGTTTGGGGGCCTGCGCGCTGCCGCCGCTCTGGCAGCAGTTGGGTGGCGGTAGTCTGGCGGCTCAGACGAATGTCTATCCTCCGTTAGCAAACGGACTACGCGGCAATCATCCTGGTTCTTTCGAGGTTGCCCATCAGCTCGTATTGGGCGGACAAAAAAATCGGGGAGTGGTCCATCGCCGTGATCAGACGCTCTATGATCTGGTTGTGGTCGGCTCCGGTATCAGCGGCCTTGCGGCGGCCTATTTTTATAGGCAGCGCTTTGGCAAAGACAAGCGCATTTTGATCCTGGAAAACCATGACGACTTTGGCGGTCATGCCCGGCGCAACGAATTTCGTATCGGTCGTCAGACTCGTCTGTCCTATGGCGGATCCCAGGCGATGGAAGATCCCTATGATTATAGTCCGGAGGTAACGCGCCTGCTCGGCGAGCTGGGCGTAAACCTGCGGCGCTTTGAAACCAGCTATGATTTTGGTTTTTTCAAGCGTCATGGACTGCGGGAGGTCACCTATTTCAACAAGCAGCGTTATGGTCGCGACAAGGTCGTCAGCTATGGTTTACAGGAGACCATCGACAGCCTGCCGGGTCTCTTGCCCGGCCGACTCAATTACCGCCAGGCCGTCGCCCAAATGCCCATCTCTACCCGGGCGCGCGCCCAAATGCTCAAAGTGATTGCGGGCGGAATAAAGGCCGCCCAAAAGTTGTCCGGATCACAACGCGTCCATACGCCCTTTTTTCAATTCCTCAAGCAGAATTTTCAGGCCGATGATCCCGAGCTATTGCATATGCTGCGTCGTCTGGCGGCCAGCGAACACATGCTGGGCGGCGACATTCTGTCGGTGAGCGAAGCGCTGGAGGGCGGCTTGCCGCCGTTGATCCAGCCGGATGATGATATTGATCTGGAATACGATGATCACTATCTGCATCACTTTCCGGATGGTAATGCCTCGATTGCGCGACTGCTGGTGCAGCGCTTGATTCCGGCTGTTGCCTCTGTACATGGCGTGGATGGGATCGTGCCGGCCCGTTTTGATTACAGCCGGCTTGATACCGCGTCCGTTGTGGTTCGGCTGCGATTAAACAGCACCGTCGTACGGGTCTTACGAACAACAGGCTCCGGATCCGGGCAGCAGGTGGACGTGACCTATAGCAATCAAGGCCAGTTGTTCCAGGTTCGGGCCAGGCATGCCGTGTTGGCCTGCTATCACAGTATCATTCCCTGGCTCTTGCCGGAGCTGCCGGCCAGTCAAAAGCAGGATTTGGCCTTTCAGAAAAAAATGCCGCTGGTGTACAGCACCGTGATGCTGAAAAACTGGCATGCGCTCAAGGCGATGGGGATCGGGGCGGCTTTTTCGCCGGGCAATTGGCATGAGACCATGTACGCCAACTTTCCAGTCAATATCGGTGGCTATCAATCGGTCAATTCGCCCAATCAGCCGATGGCATTGACTTTGATGTATGCGGTATTACCGGACGCAACCGGCCTGCCGCCGAAGCAACATATACGCCTGGCGCGTTATAAAATGCTGCGCACCTCCTATGATGAGTTTGAAGCCGAAATCAAAAGTCACCTGACTGGCATGCTGGGCCCCGGCGGCTTTCAGGCCGAGCGCGATATCCAGGCGATTACGGTCAATCGCTGGGCCCATGGCTATAGCTATGCCGGCAGCGATTTGTTTGATGAGGAAGATGCCGAGGGTGTGGCTGATCGGGCCCGGCGCTCCTTTGGTCCGATCCACATTGCCAATGCAGATGCCGGCGCTGACGCCGATATGGGCACTGCAATCGAGCAGGCGTGGCGGGCTGTGCGTGAGATGTAGATCAGAGAATGCCAGCCGCTGTGTGATCTAACCTGGCGCGGCAAAGCTCAAGTCCGATCACTGGATACCGCTTTCGCGTGCGCTTGCCAGGCCGGGCTCTGGGGACACTCCAGGGCAGCGCTAGAATGCAGCTGGTCCCGGGGGTACGCTCTTCAAAATGGTTGCCAAATAATGAATTTGTGGTAAAACAGGCAGTAATCTGCTTTCAGGCGCACGGAATCATAAAGCCATGGTGGTCGGTATTCGCAATTATTACGTTTTTTTTATCAAAGTCTTGTTTGCAGTTCTGTTATCTCTGCCTGTGCAGTGCGCATCCATTGATTCTGACTGCTTGCCGGTCGATCCTGGTTGCAATCCGCTTTTCGCCGCCCTGTCCATGACAGTGGTGTTGCCCTACGGTAGCTCTCCGCGTCTGGGCAATTCCATGCCTTTGTTTGGATCCTCCTATGACGTATTTGAGTATGTTAAAAATGACGGCAGCACGGTGTTTGCTTCGTCGGGTAGCGCCTGTAGCGGCACTGAGCCCGGTTTGTTGGCCTGCTTTCAGGCCGGCATGATGCGTCAGATTCCCTTGTCCGATACCCCCTCGTGCGCCAACCTTTCCGCCAAAGATAGCGACGGCATTTTCTTCTGGGCCTGCGATCAAAGCAGCGGTACGCCCCGTTTGGTAAATGTCGGTTTTCAGAACGGGAAGGGCTGGCGGGATTTGATCGACTTCACTACACCCGCCTGGAAGCCCCTGATTGTCGGGGTGTACTGGAATTCCATCCTGCGAGATACGCGCACCTTCCCCAATCTGTGGACCAATCCCCTGGTAGTGAGCAATAGCGGGCTTAGTCCCGGCAGCGCTGTTTCTGGCACGATGTACCTGGTAACTACCAATACCCTGGATAATACCTATGCCCTCGATGTCAACCGGGTCGGTTTATTGATCCAGGCCGGATCGCGTGTTGTGGCCACCGCGCCCACTCCGACTCTGGTGGCCTGGAATGGAACCTATGGGTTGCTGGAGGGTGATGTGGTCCACGCGGGTAATACTGTGGCCGCTATCGGGCTGGTTTCCAGCAAATACGTTGCGATACGCAATTTGCGGGTCAGCGGAGGTGTCACCAACATTGATATTATGAATAGTTCGCAGTGTTTACTGCGTTCTGTGACAGCGGCCAGGGCGGGCATTAATATCAATTTAAACGGTACTTCGTCGTATAACCGCTTTATGAATGTGAACCTGGGTACAGCCACCGGAACGGCCAATCTGTATTTCACCGGGGCGGGGGTCGGAACGAATACCTTCACCGGTCTCGTCACCACCGCTTCGGAAAGTAACGGCATCATGATGCAAAACACCGGCACCAACAGCATCTTTCTTGATGTAACCAGCGGTAATCATAACAATAACAACGGCTTCAATGGCGAGTCCATGCGGGCGCCCTTTTTGATGAATTATATGGGTGTCAATGTAAATTTTGTTGCTTTGCGGGCGGGAATCTCGATGGAGGGCTTGCATGTTCAGGATGCGTTGCTTTCTAGCGCCAGCAATCTCTACCAGAATCAATGGACTGCCGGAGCGGCGCATCACCTGGACGGTCAGTTGATTGTATCCGGCGCCAGCGGTAATGAGTGTGATGGAAACACCGGTGCCGGTAGCGGCATCGCCGCGGTCGGCAGCTGCAGTCCGGCTGGAACTTCGAGCTTCACCCGGAAGGCCATTGCCGGCATCAGTGATGTTTTTGTGGGCGTTCCGACAACGGATAGCGTCAATGCATCCGGTGGGGTGACAGTGGGCAGTACGCCCGCCGATTTTATTCGCTTCGATAACAAAATGCGCGCGTGGGGGGTCACCGGCGGTCCCTTTCCGGCGGTTGCCCAGCAAGGCGCCTGCAATGCCACCTGTCAGATATTCGACTGGTCTTTGTCCGCGACCAATACGACCGCCCGTAATATTTTTTCCCAACCGGATGGCAACCAGATCAATACGCATACCTGGGAGTCTGCGAATCAAACAGACTGCCAGACAAATCAGCCGCATGCCGTCTGGAATGGATCTGCCTGTCAATCAACCTTTTTGGTGCACGCGATTGAGTTGCTGGATGATAACTTCGGCAACGAAGACGGGCTCTGTCAGAGTAACGAGTATTGTTTGTTTACTCCCAATATTGGCGCGTACCAGGGTCATGGAAATCTACAGGCCCTGAATTTTACAGACGGTGTGATCAGTGGCGTCAAATTATATTCACTGGCGAACAATGGGCGTTAATGCCAAAGCGGCCTGATTGTTGGGGTGCATTGGTGCTGGCTCCTTCACACCAGGCCTGGCCGGCAGCGGTAACGGGACTGATGGGTTTGAACCGGAAACAGAATTCAGCTAGAGCGAGCTTGCGTTGTCCTTTTCAGCAGCTGACCGCCCGGTTCAAATCCTGGCGCTGGATACCGCTTTCGCGTGCGCTTGCCAGGCCGGGCTCTGGGCAAAACGGAGCAGGGAGCGAATGCGGCCTTTCATTGTCGGGTGGGTACTAGCCAGCTCGCCCATGTCTTCCATCAGGCTGTCGTCGGGTGAACTTTGAATGTGACTGAATTTTTCAATCAGTGCGGGGCTGGGATTATGACCAGCCAGGTTCAGTTTTAATTCCGCCGAGACCGCATCGCGCAAATTACCGCAGGCGACGAGGCCGGCTCGATCGGCGCTGTTTTCGCACAATCGGGAATAAAACAGAAATACAAAGCGGATCAGCACCCCCAGGATCAAAAAACCGTGGGCCTGACCTTCAAAGACGCCCGTTACGAGGGCCCAGCTCGTGTGACCAAAGCGAATGTGGCCCAGTTCGTGGCCGATAATGCTCTTGAGTTCGTTTTCATTAAAATAATCGAGGAGCACAGAATTAATAATAATTTTATAGGGCCGCATCGCGCCGATCGCGTAGGCATTGAGCTTGTGGCTGTCCTGGACATATAGCTCGGTATTGGCGGGTACCGGCACCAGCTGCCGGGTTTCCTGAAAGATCCGCCATAGTTCCGGGTGGGTTTCGGCTGTCACCAGCCGGCCTTGCTTGACATAGCGCTGCATGGTGTAGCGGTTTTTGATGAAGCTGACCAGGAGTACAATCAGAATTGCACCGGCCATGGTGCCCGCCGAAAAAAAGCCGCCGACAATCAACACTGTTGTCAAGGTAATCAGAGTGCTATACAGCACCCAGCGCTCGGCTGCATGCCGGTAATCAGCATGAATCAGAGGACTGGCTTGCAGCCGCTTTTTTAGCGCTACGGGGATGCTTGCTTGATCAGACATGGTTCAGGGTCTATGGCCGGTTGCCAGGGGCCAATGTTGGTCCTGGCAATCTCCTTTGTAAAGCACTTCTATCAGCTCGGCGGGATTTTGAAATTCTCCTTTGATCTCGTCTTCGATATTGCCCTGCAGGTGATAACTGATTTGGCACAGGACCGGTTCGTCCGGCAAGCTGAATAGCAATAGCCGGCCGGCTCCTTTCTGAGAGCTCAGCGGTCGCAAGGTTGTGTCCTGAATCAGCTGGCGGTCCACAACCCGGATTTCCTTTCGAAACTCATACCGGATAATTTCATTATTTTGACTATTAAAAGCCTGAAAACGCAGAATGCGAAACAGATCACCAGTGGGAAAGTGATGCGCCAGGCGCGGCATTTGCAAATGAATGCCGAGCAGCCAGCCTTGCGGCCGATCGGCATCATTGCGCTGCCCGGGCCAGCCATCAAGATTGGGATTTTGCTGCATGAAGCTACGCAAGGCGGACAGGTTCTGCAGGCCTTCTGCCTGCTTGAGCAGGCGACCATACCGGGCAGTCCGGGTTGCGACCTGGGGGTCGGGCTTGCCAACCGATCTGCGTTTGACTAACTGCCAGCGTAACCTGGACCCCAGACGCGGTTCCGACCCGCTTTTCAGGCTGTGATCACCATTCTCAAAATGACACTCCAGGCAGCCCTGCGGATATAGTTCCCTGCCGCCGGCATAAAATTCATGAACCACGTTTTGCATGGCCGGGCCGGTACTTTCATAGTGCACGAAAGGGTGGAGCGGCCGGCTGGTTTGGACAAAGTTGAACTGGTGGCAGCCGGCGCAGAATTCGGGGCTGCCAAAGGACGGGTCGTAACGTACGGGGTGGTAAAGCTGCCACGGTTTTGCGGAATAATCGGTATTACTGATAATTTCGCCATCACGTACATGGCAAACGATGCAACTGATGCCTTCTTTATACAGGTGTCCGGTCGCCGTGTTCGCCAATACATCTTGCAGCGGCTGCACGTCCGGCTTCCAAAGCGGAGCATGGCAGTTGAGACACCAGCCCAACCGATCTCGCTGGAAGGCGTGCTGAAAAATATGATTCTCAAAGGCGCGGCCGTGCGCTGATGCGAGCCAGGAGGAATGCTGCTTTTGATGACACATGCGGCAGCGCTCGGCACTAATGCTTTTTTCGGGATCGAGTCGGGCTGTTTCAACGGCATCCAGCTGAGCAAAGGGGCGCAAGCGCTCGGCATTGACGGGATGAGTACCCCGGCTGAACGCGGCGGCGCCCATTCCGTCCCAATGCAGACTGACTTTGATATGACACTGAATACAGTCCGGGTGGAAGCGCTCGAGGATTTGGCCTGGTCCGCTTAAGTGATGTAGTCCGGCGGCAAGGACAAGCAGACCGCCGGCGACAAGGACGTACGCGGGCCGAAACCGGAGTTCAGGCCGCATAGCTCCGTGTAGGCAAGGCAAGTGGCAGGCTGGCACTGGAACCCCAAAAGCTGCTGTGCCTTGCAAAGCGAGTCAAGGCAGCAGCGCTCTTTAGCGCAGAAGCGCCAGGCTTGCGCTCAGCATGACTGGCTTGATGGGTATGGTAATCGTACATATTGCCGTCTTGTTTGCTCTATCGAGCTGGAGTAACGAGTCCGACTGTTTTAATCAAAGGCATATAACCGGTCTTTGTCGCCGCGGTAGAAATCTATTTCGCGCCAGGCAGAGGCACAATAATGACTGTTGGCTACTTCTTTCGTTACATCAGCATTGGTAATCACAGTATTAACATCCAGATGCAATTCTAGCTCGATTCGTTCCCCATCGGGATCTTCGTCTTCCCAGGCGCCGGGAGCAAAGCGGACCACCAGCCAGTCTTCCCGAAAATCACGCAGACAGTACACATCCTCCAGTTTTTCGGTGAAGCATTCGCGTTGGCAATACTCAATTGTGCCCCCCAGACGCAGACTGCTGCGCTTGTCACCGGCAAAGCTGTCAACTTTTTGAAACCAGCGCAGATTGGAGTTCGCATTCCAGTGTTCCACCGGACCGGAGTATGTACTTTTATCGAGCACACCAATGGACTTGTATGATTTTAACAGATCGCGCAAGGCGCTGAAATGTTCCGGTCCCAACCGAATCGAGTGCATACGCTTTTTTTCATCAAATGTAATTTCTTTATAATTCAGTTTGATGGCTGTCAAGAGCGCGCGCTGCCGAAAGTTTTTTGTAGCTAATAATTCATCCAGACTACCGAGGCTGGCGGCCAGGCGCTTGAATTTGTCTTCATTCAGATCCTCGAAGTAAGGGGCCAGCTTTACGGGCCTCAATTCCAGTCCTTTGAATGTGTCCGTATCAACAATGAATTTGATGCCCCGCAGGCCGTCCGCCTCTGCTCTGATTGTGGCAATGATTGCCTCCCGGTTTTGCCCGGCTGTTGTCCATTTGAGGATGCCGCCAAACTCGTAATCAAACTGGACTTTTGGTTTAGTGCCTTGAAACGGATCAGGCACTTTGCCTGTGCGTTCCTGATCATCAATGGTATAGATAAATTTGCCGGCAGCCAGATCAGTGCTGACAAGTTCGGCCTCCGGCTTGCCTTTCAATTCTTTTGCTGTCCAGGCATCAAAGTATTCCTTGTAAAAGGGGCTATCAGCCGGCTGTAACAAGGCATTCTCGTATTCGGTCGCTTCCAGCAGCTGCTGAAAAAAGTATTCTTTAAACAGCGGTTTTTGCAGCCGGGTATTGAATAGCCGGGCGTAGTTTTGCAGGTTCTTTTCCAGGCTGCTGCCCTGGCGCGCCATTTCCAGCAGGGAGCGATAATACCGCTCCAGCATTCCATCAAAGCGCGGCCGGGCAAATCCGGCCAGGTCTTTTAAAAATTGATCCTGGGCGTTGCCAAGACCGGCATCATCCGGGTTGGCACCCTTTAATACCGCTTCTACTTTGTTGAAATTGCCATAGTGCACAATAAAAGGCCGAAAAGCCGGGTTGCGCATTTTTTGGACATAGGACTCGGCCAGGAAAAACCATTCTGTCAGTTTGGCTTCCCGTTCACTTTCGGTCATAGTTGCCAGATGATCCTGGATGAAATTAAAATCAAAAACCTCTGGAATCGGCCGGCGCGGATTGTGCAGCCAGTCACGCAAACCAGGGTAAGCGCTGCTCGCTGCCGGTGCGGATCCGCCGCTGGCAGATCCCTCGGAAGGATTATTGACCGGGACAATCAGAAACTCGATCTGAGTGTTCTTTTCGCGATCGTCACTGCCTTTATTGATTTTTTCGATTTCTTTGGCTGGAGCACCATAGGCCCTGGTTAAGGCCAGCGGGACATAGGCCTTGGCTCCGCTGCAGGGCAGCTGGGGCGGGCAGATCAGCTGCAAATAGTCATAGTACTGTCCTTTGTAATCGACTCGCAACACACCATCGACCTGCAGGGCTGGAGCCTTACGGTTGGACCAGTCCAGCATTTCTTTCTTGAGGGGCTGTTTCAGTATTGGAATGGTCTTATCCGGATTGGCCAATAGCAGCAATGCCGGCGCTTGCAGCCGGGCAAAAGTCTCGCGGGGAAAGAAATAACAGCCACTATTCAGGGTAACGGCCGTCAGTATGGTGAAAATAAATGCGGTTCTCTTTTGCGTTATACTAATCAAATTCTTGTCTGGCTGCATGGTTCTTGTAATGGCCGGCGGCTCTTGCTTTTGTCAAGAGATTTCCCTTGACAATAGCCGCCCAGGCTGTTTGATGCGCACAGAGTGCAGTCGAACGGGACTGTAGCAGCAACTGTTGCCCAAAAGCGGCCAGTCCAGCCAAACGCAGGCCCCCCCTCATGACTACGATCATGACACCGTCTAGCTACGGTGCTGCCGCCAGACCGGCAGAATGAACGCCAATCAGGATCATAAAAAGGAAAACCTGGTCAGGAACCAGTTGCCCCATTTCCAAACGGGCCCAATTTGAAATAATCATAACAGGAATTTGAAATAATGAGTTTAACCAGTCAGATACTATATTTGTTGCAGGCCAAAGCAGGGCAGCGCTATAAAACCCGCGATTTAATGAAGCAGCTGCAACAGGCGGCCAGCCAAAAAACAAAAAAGTCATTCAAACCGGACCGCCACGGCCGCCGTAGTTCACGCAGGCCCAGCCAGGGTACCGCTGTGCATCGGGAAGAGGTCGATGAAGTGCTCAGCGCTCTGGCTCACCTTGGCCTGATTACATTCAGTTCCAAGGGTTTTGCTGTGCGGGATCCTTTCGAGGTCCGCGGCCGGGTCTCCTTAAATCCGCGCGGAAATGCCTTTATCTCTGTGCGGGGCGCTGACGCCGAGTCCAGAGATGTTTTTGTGGCTAGTGAAAATGCCCGCTCGGTTTTGCCCGGCGATGAAGTCCTCTTGTTGCTACGAGATCGCAAGCAGGAACGCTTCGAAGGCCGGATTCTCAAGGTACTCAAGCGCGGGCGGGCCCGATACCGCCTGCGTCTGTTGCATCATCCGCATGGAGATTTTGTGATCGGGATTTTACTGGATAGCAGTATCGCCTTGCAAGCCCGGGTTGACATCAGCCGCTTGCCGGCCGATCAACGGCCCGGGTTGAAGACCGATGTGGTTATCGTTGTGACTTTGTCTGGCAAGGATGTGCGTTACCGCGGTGCGTGGTTTAAAGAAGCGGAATTTGTGCGCTTTGAAAGCGACAGTGATCTGGACGCCGACTTTAGCCGCATACTCATGAAGCACAACCTGGACGCAGTGTATCCAGCCCATATTCCCCTGCCTCTAAAAACGGATCAGCCTGGTCCGCACAATGTGTATGACTGGAACTTGCGCGAGGATTGCCGTTCCTTGTTGACGATTACCATTGATGGCGCCGATGCCAAGGATTTTGATGATGCCCTGAGTCTCGCTCCAGGTCTCAGTTCAAACACCAGACGGCTCTATGTGCATATCGCCGATGTTTCCCACTATGTAAAAAAAGATAGTCTGCTGGATCAGGAAGCTCTGCATCGCAGCACGTCTGTGTATCTGGCCGGCCGGGTGGTGCCCATGCTGCCGCCCGTCTTGTCCGAGCATTTATGCTCGCTGGTCAGCGGAGTCGACCGGCTGGCCTTTACAGCTGAAATGGAGTTTGATATTGGCAGCGGCAAGATCGTAAAAAGTAAATTTTATAAATCGATTATTCAGGTTGATCACCGTCTGACGTATGGCGGGGCGGAAGCCATGCTGGCCAGTAATGATGATTCCGCCCAGGCCCGGCTGGTGCGCGAGTTGTACCAGGCGGCTTTAATCTGGCGCAAGGAGCGCATGCAGAGTGGCCGTGTGGATCTGGAGCTGCCAGAGGTCGATATCAAGGTGGATCCCGATAACCGGGACCGCATTCAATCCTATGGATACCGGGAGCGTCTGCAGAGCAGTATTCTAATTGAAGAATGTATGTTGACCGCCAATACCTGTGTGGCTGCCTTTATCCGCAAGAAAAAGGCCCCGGTCCTGTACCGGGTCCATGAGCCGATCCCGCCGGAACGCATCGAAAAACTAAATTTCTTTATGGAGTCGTACGGCGTTCCCTGGCAGTTTCAGGATTTGAATTATGGCAGCATCCGCGGCGCCCTGCAGCAGATCCATTTGCATCCCAATCAAAAGACCCTCAGCCGCGTATTCAGCATGCAGCTCTTGCGCTCCTTTATGCAGGCTGTGTATACACCGGAGGCCGACGGGCATTGGGGACTCGGTTTTCGGGACTATTGCCATTTTACCTCGCCGATCCGGCGCTATCCCGA
>JAGRNA010000068.1 GCA_020441005.1 Leptospiraceae bacterium | reverse complement strand
CTGGCCCATATTCGTTGGTGTACCCACAAAGGTCTTTGGAGTCGATGGGCAGGACTATGGTTCAATCTCTCCCTGCCGCTGGCCTTGCGTCGAAAGCAATATCGATACGATATTTTTTGGGGGGCCCAGCAGGTAATTCCACCAGGGCTGACACGTAAAAAAAGAATAGTACTGACCTATTACGATCTGGTGCTGTACAAATTCCCGCAAGCGATGCGGCGTCTGGCACGCCTTCAGCAGCATCTGGTGCAAAAAATGAGCGTTCGTCGGGCGGACTGGATTCTCTCGATTTCTACCCAAACAATGCATGATATGTGCCAGCACTTTGATTATCCAGGCGAGCTGGCCAGTGTTGCCTTGCTGGGCTACACGGCTGTGATGCATAATCGCAATGATCGTCAGAAACTGGCGGATGCTGTGGGCTTCAAACTGAATCAGAATTATTTACTGGCAGTGTCGACCATCGAACCGCGCAAAAACTACGGCACTCTATTGCGCGCCTGGGAGCGCTATGCCAGGGACCACCCGCGGGCCTTGCCGCTGGTGATTGCCGGTCGGCGTGGGTGGGAGAGCCCTTCATTTTATCGATTTTTGGCCGATTTGCAACAGCTGTATCCGGGGAAATTGTTCATCATGGATGATCTGAATGACCAGGAACTGAACGCGCTCTACCATTATTGTCACACGTTTGTAATGCCCTCCCTCTATGAAGGCTTTGGATTGCCTTTACTGGAAGCGTTGGGGCACCAACGATTTGCCCTGGTCTCGGATTTGCCTTGTTTTCATGAGATCGGTGGGGATCTGATCCGCTATATTGATCGACTGAGTGTTGATCAATGGTATCATGCGCTGGTCGATGTCCATCATAGCAGCGCATGGCTGCAAGGTCCCTGGCGCAGTTCATCGTCCGGCGGTTCTGATCGGCCTCCTGCAACCATTGCACCGCGCCTGAGTCAGCGTTTCCCGGTCGCAGAATGGACCTGGAAAAAGACGGCGGAGGCCCACGCGGCTGTTTTTACGCATTTTTTGGCCCTTTAGTGGGCATATTATGTCGTTAAAGGGCTGGCATGTCACAACCCTGTGCTATACTTGACGGGATGGCACCTACCGTGAACCCGGATTCGGCAATTAAGCGTCCGGCCGATTTACAAAAAGCAATTTGGCAGCATACAGCCTATGCGGCCCTGCAAACTGATCCATGGGTGTTCACGCAGTCCTGGGGCGGTTTTGAAAGTCCCTGGTGGATCCCGAATATGCTTCCGGCAGCCCTTTGCCTGGATGAACATGCCCGCAAGGGCAGTCCTGTGCATGTACTCGGAGATCGGGATGTGGACGGGGTTAGCTCCACCGCCCTGCTGGGTCGCTTCCTGCGCCAGTTATATGCCGGTAATCACTATCCCGAAGACCGCATAAACCTGCAAGTTTCAGATGCTGGCGATGATTATGGACTCAGTGGTGCTGTTTTTGACTCGATATGCAAATCTGCCGCTAATTTGGTTATTTTGCTTGATATGGGCAGTACGAATGGTCCGGAAATCAAGCGATTGAAACAATTGAACAAGGATGTGATTGTTCTCGATCATCATCAGCTGCATGATCGATTGCCAGATGATGCGGATTGCTGGCTGGTGAATCCCAATTTGCCGGGGCCACAGGATTTTGATCGCAATCGATTGCAACCCAAAATAGCCACGGCGGGCCTGGTCTTTAAGCTGATTATGGGTTATGGACTGTTGCATACAAGCGAGTCCGGTCGCTTGTACCATTTTCAGGATGGTCAAAATCGCCGGTTTTTCTGTTATTGCGGACTGACCTTTAACGATCCGCTCAGGGGGCAAATACCGCAATCAGTCCAATTCTTTGATGGTCTCCTGCAACAACGCAAGCGCTCCATCGATTTAGTACCTTTATCCGATCCCCGGATCCGCGCCAAACTCGAGCTGGATGACACGAATTGGGAGTTTCTACAGCGCAATCCCCAAATGGCGGCCTCCCATTTGTTGGGCATGGCGATTGCTCGCCGGACTAGATTCCGGCAGCTCATTGTGAATTCGGCCGAATTGGCTGCGATTGGGCTTTTGGCTGACATGGTCCCGGTTACCAATGAGAATCGACACATCATCCGCCTGGGCTTGAAGCGTCTGGAATGTTCGGTGGAAGCAGCCGGGCAAAGCTTTCAAACCGAAGGTCTCGCCGCATTGATTAAAAAGCTGGGACTGCCTGTTGGTCCGCTGACCAGCCGTGATGTGGGCTGGTCGATTGCCCCATGTATTAACGCGGCGGGCAGGATGGATCAGACTCGATTAGCCCTGGATTTATTGATTTGCAAAGACAGGGCCGCTGCTGAAAAACTGGCCAAACAATTGATCGAGCTAAACCAGGCGCGTAAAAGTCGGACATCTCGCAACGAAGCCATCATTAAGCAATTACTGCACACAAAGCAGGATAAACTGTCCGAATCAGTACTCTTCTGCTATCATCCCGATCTCGAGAAGGGAGTTAGCGGGATTGTCGCCACTCGTTTGACAGAACAATATCAAAAGCCGGCCATTTATATTCACCGCGAAAATGAGCGTTATGCCAAGGGGTCTATTCGTACCTGGGATGGCGTGCATGTCCTGGAGTTGATCAATCGTTGTGCTGATTTGTTTGTGCAACATGGGGGGCATCCGGAGGCTGCGGGTTTTAGTATTCCGCTTGATTCCATTCAGTTAATGGAAGAACGGCTAAAGGGTCTGGGAGCCGCGTCTCTGCCAAGAATTGAAACAAGCCAGAGTCACAGTGCCATATTTCAGCTTGGCCAGGGTTTTGATTTGCTGCGCTTGCCCGATTTTTTAAGCTCACTGGAGCCCTTTGGTGCCGAAAACCCGGAACCGGTATTTATCCTGGATCCAGTGCTGATGGATCGGGTCCAGTTTATGCGCGAGGGTATTCATGCCCGGTTTCAATTAAAAGAATTCAGCCGGGCAGTTGATTTTGTGGCCTGGCATAAAGGACCGCAAGTCAAAGAGTTCTGGCAAACTGGTCAAAAGCTGCGTCTGGAGGGCTCTGTGGATCGCAACTACTTTGCCGGACGGTTTAAGACCCGCTTTCAAATCGCGACCATTCAAAAGAGCGAGTGCTAGTGCCAGTGACGGACTGCCCTTGATCCGCTTGCGGCGCGCTGGTCTCGCCGGTTTCGGGGCGGTTCCAATCGCTTCTATTTAGCCCCATCGCACCAAGCCAGATGCTTGTGCGTCACAAACAATAAGCCATGCAGCGCCGTGGATTGGACTGGCAGCGCCGGCCTGTTAAGGCCGGCACCAAATATGGGCTGGTTTGTCGTTAGTTGCCTGTTTTGATCACGGCAGCATTCTTTGAGGTAATGAAATAGACGATTTTCTGGATTTCTGTATTAGACAGTGGTGAACCGCCTTTGGGAGGCATTACGGCGCCCTGGGCTACCTTGGCTTGTCCGGGTCCGACGCCCTTTATAATCTGAATGGCAATGTTTTCTTCTGTTGGTTTTGCAAAGTGCAGCCACTCATTATCTACCAGATTAGGACCAATCCCGCCGGTCAAATTGGCTGCGTGACAGGCCGCGCAATAGGTTTGATAGTGTTTTTCACCAGCGGCAATATTTGCGGGGCTACGCTCGGGCCATGATTCAAAGGTGATTGCTGTACTGACCCCTTTTTCGTAGTAAGTACCGGCTGCATTCAAATAGGCTGTTTGCGGGCTTTGCTGTAGAAAAAAGCTGCTATAGACGCCTGATAGTAAACCAACAGCCAAAAACCCGAAGAAAAGAAAAAGAACCGGATTTGGTGTAGACTTGTTTGTTGTATTACTCATGGATATTGCCCTAAACTAAAACTGAATGTATTTCGCAACCGCTTAGCAATGCTCTGACTGCGACCCCTTTTTTATTTGCTATAATACTTGCCCGCAAGTGTGCTTTGTTTCCGTCCCAGGCTTAGCAGGTATTCTACTAGCGCATCGCCGCGACTCTGATCATCCAGGGCAGTGAAAACGCTTTTTTGATAATTGTCCGAAAACGGAGTCCGGATCTGCATCATCATCCGAATTTTCCAGCTTAAGAACACCGGTATGATTTCATCCTCGTTCTCAAAGATGCTTTCATATTGGTGGTACATGGCCGATATCGGGCCCGCCTTTCCTCTCAGTAAACTGCGCAAGGCATCGGGATTATCCATCGGGCTGCCTGCTATTCGCGCCAAATCCGGACCGATACGGCTGCTGCCGCGCAGTGACGGCGATTCAAAGCGATACTCGTTTGCATCTGCTACCAATGCCAAACCGTATTGGGCTGGATCGACATAGCGATTCACATCTGCCGGGATGTTACGCAGAGATTGTGTGTGACAATACTGGCAGCCTTCCTGGTAGTAGACCTCCTGGCCTTTCATGGCCAGCGGGGATGGTGGTGTTAGCAAAGCCAGCGAACCATGACTTGTGTTTGGCAGCCAGGCAAGCCAGGCTATGCCGAAGCTTAAAACTACGGTAGCGATGATGCTGAAGATAAGGATACGGGTGTTACTTGTAAAGAGGCAATCACCTGGTTTTTTTGATGTACTGGTACTCATTACTTCTGACTCTCAAATAGTGGATTACTGCGCCAATTCCGGTTTCTGATAACCGCCCTGGCTGCGGTTGAGCATTTGCCATGCCAGGGAAAAGGTCGGAATCAGCAGTCCCAGCACCACTAATATATGCCCCAATAAATAAACGCTGCGCAGACTCATCATCCACGCTGTTAGTAGCTGGCTTTGCTCTTTAAGCTCTCCGCCATACCAGCTGCCCGCGACAAGAATCTGGTTCCAGTCGGTTATGGCTAACTGGCCTTCAGCGTTTGTACGAGCAGCCAGAGCTCCCTGATAGAAACCCTGGGTAATATTGGCCGTTAGCGCCAAAAGCAAACCAAGGCCGCCTAAAATCAGCATCAATCGCAGACTTACCTGACCGAAGGTGTGGTTCATGGTAATCTGCATAACATAAAATAGAGCTACGATCATGATAAACAGCCCGTATGTTTGCGCATCAAAGCTGACATCCCGAACATTGAACCAGGTATAGGCCGTCAGGTTTTGGACAGCGCTAAAAGACGCAATCCCGCGGATCAGGGCGAGGATCATGATCATGCGCGCCCCGTATTTTAGCCATTCACCTAGCGAATCCAGTTTGAATGTCTTGCCAGTCCGGGTCACGGTAAAGCAAATATTCATGGCTCCAGCAAATGTGGCGGTATAAAAAGCAAGGGCGGCGAAAACGCCAATACTTTGCAGAAATTGAGGTGCCGCAGTGCCGGCCAACCAGGCGGCTGCGGCAACCGGTAATACGAGTATGCTGCCTAGTATATGAAATCGGGCCATCGATTCGCTATACAGGGGCACATTTAAATAATCCGGGACAATTGTGCTGAAAAGAGCGATTAGAGGCATTGCAATATAGAAGCAATAAATGCCCAGTCGGTAGACCTCCTGGATATACTGATCCTGCATGCCGGTGAACAAGGGCACTGTTGCAAGGGGACTGAAGGGCAGGCCAAAGTTGCCCACGAAATATATACCAAACATGCCTCCCAGGGTCGCGTTTACATAGACCAGATTGATTTTACTGGCGCTATTCCAGGTGTTGATTAGCACCATGGCAATTACGTGCAATAGACCCAGCAGCATCAGGTTATCGGCTATAAAATTGAACTCGCCAAATTCGCGGCCATTGTTGGCACCCAGAGCGATACCAGCAAGGCCGATAACCAGTCCCAACTGTTGCAGCTTGAATCCACCGATTGCCAATATGGAGTATTGAGCATCTCCGCCCGCGTCCCGATTGACAATGAATATGGCTCCGGCCTGAAAAATGCCCAGGATCGCTCCAAAAATCAGGCTGGAATGAAATAAAGGCTTTGTGAACCCATAGCCACCGGGAATTCCCAGGTCCATAAAGAGCTGTAGCTGACTGACGAGTCCTAGTAAAACGCTGATAAACACCCAGAATAAACCCGCTCCAGCGAAAGATTTGATTGCAGTTTCGGGCTTTTGCGCCATGGAGAACAAATTCTTTAACATTTCCATAATTCCTATTGCCTGTTCATCAGTCTAATTTATAACCGGCTATCCGGTCTAGTTTACCTTACGCAGACCTCGTAGATAGTCCTGAATCAAAGCCCAGTCTGTCTCACTAAACGCTTCAAAGCCCGGCAAGTCCAGCCCGCTAGATTGGTGCGGACTGCCGAGCGCAATCGCTTCCAGTGCGCCGACCGGCATATAGGCTGCACACATCCGCCCGCGTTCCTTGCACATTTGAGTCAGGCCTAATTTGAAACCCGTATTGGTACCTTCACCGTACTTGCCGTGACAAAGGGAGCAGTTGCTCTCGTACAACAAGAATCCGGGGTGTTCTGGCTGCCGTTGCTGTCTGATTTCGTCGGTGACGGCAGGCATGGCCACCGGCTTCACAGTGTTTACCGCCATGGCATGCAAAGCCATCGGTTTTACGGCCTTGTTTTGTTCCGGATCAGGCATGCCCATAAACCACCGACGCTGGTTTTTGTATGCATCATTTATTTCCTGCATTGCTTGCGCCATGGCCTGGGAGCGTATATGGTTACCATCCACGCCATCCTCGGCCTTGATTCCGTTTGCAAGGGACCAGCTAAACCAGGCCAGCGCCCAGCGGCCGCGATCAGTATATCCCAGGTAATGATGATCCTTGCCAGCGGTGATCGATTTGAAATAATCGAGCACAGTTTTATTCGCTGGTAAAGCGGCAGTTAAATCCGGTACAGCCAAGGTACCCTTCTCGGGACCGTCGCCCTTATATGTGCTTCCATGACAACTGGCACAGCCAGCTTCGTTATAATAGACGCTACCGTTGTAAACAACAGCCTGATTGTGAGCATAAACCAGCGGATCGGTTGTTTGGACCTTGCCGGTGCATTGCAGCAGAATCGCCGTCAGGAATAGCAGGCTGATAGATAGTGCCAGACGGTTTGTGAAATGTGTAGGTGCTCTCATATTCTTCCCGGGGTATAATTGGTTCCTAATCGCATAGACTATTGGTGAAAATGCAGGCAATCCTCCAGGCGCGGGTCCTTGAGGGGGACTAAAGGGGCTTTCTCGAGGGCTCGGGCTGTAATGATGATGAATGCCCCGGCCACAAAGAGCAGGGGGCCAACCTCTTGCCAGGAAAGCATGATAAAATGGCCATGGTCCAGGGTGGGGTAGGCCAAAACATACATGTCTACCACCTGACCGATTAAAATCAACACAGCAACAAACTGCATATAGCGGTAGTTGCGCTTGACTTCTCTTTTCAAGAGTAGAAAAAACGGCAGTACAAATCGGAGCGCAACCATTATGATTGTGGCATACCACCAGGCACCTTCCGTGCGCACAAAAAAGAAGCCGGTTTCTTCCGGTATGCCGGCATACCAGATCAGCATGTACTGGCTGATGGCCATGTATGCCCAAAAGATGGTAAAACCGAATAGATATTTACCGTAATCATGAAAGTGGTTTTCATTCAGACTATCCCCAAAGTAGCCCAGGCTTTTCAAATAGGATACCCACAGGATAATGGCGGCGAAAGTAGTCAGTGCCATACCGGAAAACACATAAACGGCAAATAGCGTTGAAAACCAGTGGGGCTCCAGGCTCATTCCCAGATCAAAGGCATGCGCGCTGTAACTGAGTCCAAACACGACCAGGAATAATGCGCTCATATTCGCCATTGATCGTGACTTGGAGACTGCGCCATCCTCATCCTGAGAGACAGATTTCTTCCACAGGTAAAAGCCGAACAAAAACCAGACCAGCACAATCCCGATATTACGCACAATGAAAAAGGGCACATTCAGCCAGGCGGACTTGTGGGCAATGAGCTCATCAGAGGCCGGTGCATGGACCCAGTGCCCAAACACATCCCCAATCCCGCCGATAAACACAACCAGCATCAATAGCAGCGGTACTGCCAAATACCAGAAAAAGTTTTCTGTTAAGCGGCGGGTTGTTACGGCCCAGCGGGCGCCAGCGACATGTGAAATAGCCGAGAAGAAAACACCGCCCACACCCAAAGGAAAGGCAACCAAAACAGCCAGGTGGATGGACATCCACATCCGGGCCAGGTGGCTGGGGCCGTGGGCCTCTGCAGCACCAGCCGCTTCGACTGCATGATGCGCTTCCCAGCCGGGAACAAGAATCTGGATTAAAGTCAGAATGACTCCCAGACCAATCAGCACCAGAGCTGTTGTCTGCAGTCCCTTGGGAGTTTTAAAGGTTAACCTTGATGTATCTGGTAGAGTGGCAGCCATTATGTATTGTCCGTAGTCTTGCAATATTAAAATTTATTTACTTTGGTTCTTCTGCAGCAATCGCATGTAGTGGATAATTGCCCAGCGATCATTGACATCAATCTGGGCGGCAAAAGGTTTCATCCGTCCGCGGCCCATGGTCATCATATGGAAAATTCGTCCATCTTCCCATGCGGCTACGGTGCCCCCGTTGATCGGCAGTATGTTGGCAAAACGAGGGGATGCCGCTCCCTTGCCATCTCCCGTATAGCCATGACAAACCGAGCAATAGATATCATACTGTCGTTTGCCGCGTTCTAGAATTGCATCTGTGGCCGGCAGGGGGTTGCGCAAACCTTGTGCGGCTGCATCAAAATCTCCGGCTGCATAGGGGTAGGGTTGCTTGCCGCGCGGAATGGAACCCGCTGGCGGGGTCCGCAGTCCGGTGCCGGGACCAGTCCAGCTAGGCACCAAATCCATGCCGTGGCTTGCACTCATATCAGCGGAATCGATATTCAGGGTTGTGAAATCTTCTTCCTGCGCTTCTATGGCATGTGAGTCATGCATACCCAGCATCCAGTGGGCACCCGAAGTGTTGCTACTGTAATTGCAGGACTGCAGGGCAAAAACGGCAACCAGCCCGGTCAACGACAATGCTGCGTGCAGCAGTACGGTATTCTTGTTACTATGCTTTGTTCTCTTTTGAGTCATTGTGATTATTCCTGGTTAGACGCTGGCTTGCGGATCGGTAGCAGGGTTTGTCACAGCAGCTACGTTGCTTTGTTCGCCTTCTTTCACTTTGGCGATTTCTTCAGCGCCAATGCTCTGCATAAAGCTGATTACCTGACCTTCATCATAGTTAGCCGAGTCGGTGGGAATCCACAGGCAAAAACGATCGTTGGTGATCTCGGGATGCAAAATTTTGCGGAAGGGTCGATACATTTTGGCTAGCAGGATCAGTCCGGCTACCGTCGTATGCCCGCCAATGAGGACCGTTAGTTCAAAGAGGATCGGCACCATGGCTGGCCAGCTAAACGACGGTTTGCCGCCAATATTGATCGGGTAAGATCGCAGGTTGGGCAGACCATCCAGATAGGACCAAAGCGGTGGAATGATCTGCTCATGGACATTTAATTGCAGGAAAAATGCGATACACAGCCCTGTCAGGCCGGCAAAGAAAGTAATATAGGGCACTTTGGAGCGGCCCAGACCCATATCAAATTCCAGCCCGTGCACAGGAAAAGGGGTCAGGCAGTCGAAATTGGTATAGCCGCGCACATGGCTCTCTTTAGCTGCCTTTGAAATATCTTCAGGCGTGCGAAAGAGTCCGTATACACCGTTTTCGGTTTCACGATAGCTGTATTGGAAGAATTTATCCAGGAAATTGAAGAATCCATCAACAGGGGCTTGCAGAATACGGTCCAGGCGTCCAGCCAGCGATTCGAGGGTTTTTTCCATTTTAGTTTCCATTTTGTAAATGTTCTCTATATTCTAGTCGAAGCGGATCGTTTATAGTTTCCTAGTGAGCAGATTCATAGCCCTTGGCAGCTCCCGGTGACTTGATGACTGTTTTGATTTCAGCCATGGCTATCGTAGGCAGGAAGCGGGTAAATATCAGGAACAATGTAAAAAACAAACCACCGGAGCCAAGCATGATCAGAAAATCATGAATTGTCATCACATACATATCCCAGCTGCCTGGTAAATAATCTCGATGTAATGAAGATACCACAATCACGTAGCGTTCAAACCACATCCCAATGTTTACAAATATAGAAATAATCCAAAGCGATACCGGATTAGTCCTGATTTTCTTGAACCAAAACAGCTGCGGTGAAAAAACATTGCAGCTCATCATGATCCAGTAAGCCCACCAATAGGGTCCAAAAGCACGGTTGATAAAAGTGAATTGCTCGAAAGGACTGCCGCTGTACCAGGCAATAAAAAACTCCGTGCCATAGGCCAATCCAACTATACTACCCGTGACGGTAACGACTTTTGCCATGTTTTCCAGGTGTTTGATCGTGATATAATCCTTCAGGTTAAATCCGTGTCGCATAATAACAAGCAGAGTCAGTACCATACCGAAACCCGAGAAAATCGCTCCGGCTACGAAATATGGCGGGAAAATTGTAGTATGCCAGCCGGGAATCACTGAAGTTGCGAAGTCAAAGGATACAATCGAGTGTACAGACAATACAAGTGGAGTGGAGAGACCGGCCAGAATCATAGCAGTAGATTCATAGTGAGCCCAGCTACGCGCGCTGCCGACCCAGCCCAGCGACAAGGCGGAATATACAGTCTTGCGCGTTTTCTGCCACCAATCGCTTTCTTTAATCCGGTCTCGCATAGATGCGATGTCAGGAACCAGGCCGAGATACCAAAATACCAGCGATATTGTCAGATAGGTTGAGATCGCAAACAAGTCCCACAGAAGGGGAGAGCGAAAGTTGGGCCACAATGTGCCGCGCTCATTTGGATAGGGTAACATCCAGATGACAGCCAGCCAGGGGCGACCAACGTGAATAATCGGGAAGATAGCAGCTGCGGCCAGGGCAAAAATGGTCATTGCTTCGGCCGAACGGTTGATTGCGGTCCGCCATTGCTGACGAAATATGTATAGTACTGCGGAGATCAGCGTGCCGGCGTGACCAATGCCGATCCAGAATACAAAGGTAACGATAAAGGAACCCCAGCTAATGGGGGTGTTAACCCCGACGATGCCGATGCCATAGCCGATCAGGTATCCCAGCTCCACACCTAGCAGTCCGAGCAGGCTGGCCGAAATCCCGAAAGCGATCCACCAAAGCTTGCCCTTGGGAAAACTGTCCATCGGGCGGGCAACATCCGCGTTGACGTCCGAGTAGGTGCGACCACCGGTAACCAGGGTGGGCTGGATGTATTCCAGATCGTCTTTGCTTGTAATATGTGACATTATACTTCGCCTTTACCTTTGTTGCGGATTTTAGCCAGGTAGGTGACCGATGGACGAACATCGAGGAAGTCCAGGACTTGATAACTACGGCTATCCTTGATACGTTTGCTAACTATGGCATCCGGGTTCTTGCTATTGCCAAATTCAATGGCCCCTGTGGGACAAACATCCTGGCAGGCTGTTTTCACATCGCCATCAGCCACATATTTCTCGCCGCGCAGGCGAGACTCCTGTCGTGCGCGGGCAATGCGTTGTATACAAAAACTGCATTTTTCCATCACACCACGCGATCGGGTGGTCACATCCGGATTCATAGCCAGTTCCTGAGGTGAACGCAAGTGGCGCTCCAGACCCTCGGCATAATACCAGTTTTCATGCCAGTTAAAGCGCCGTACTTTGTAAGGACAGTTGTTGGCACAGTACCGAGTGCCGATGCACCGGTTGTATGTCATAACATTTAGACCTTCGCTATTATGCGTGGTTGCCGCCACAGGGCACACGTTTTCGCAAGGCGCATTTTCACAATGCTGGCACAGCATAGGGTGGAAGGCCACTTCGGGGTCCTCAATCCCGCCGGAGAAGTACCGATCCACTCGCAACCAATGCATTTCGCGACCGCGACGGACCTGTTCCTGGCCGACCATGGGGATGTTGTTCTCAATATTACAAGCAGTGATGCAGGCCGAGCAGCCCGTGCAAAGGGTAAGGTCAATACTCATGTGCCAGCGAGTATCCTTAAAGTTCCACTTGGGATAGAGCGGCTTGTCCTTTACATATTCAATTGCGGCTGGCTTTAGTTCAAACTGGCCGGTTTTGTATTCGCTAAAGTCCGTCTCACGAACGATAGGACGATCATACTGACTTGAACCGCGGTATGGCGTTTTTGGAATGTCCTGGAAGGCCCAAAAAGCGCTTTCCGGGCCATTAGTTTCATTGCGATAAATGCTCTGCGTGCTGGCCAGTTTCTTTTGGTCACCAGTGGCTTCAATCTTGACCAATAAACCGGACAACTTGAAGGAATCACTTTCTTCGCGCGCCAGGCTCAACGCATTCACACCCACGCCATTGCTAATCAGACCGCCCATGCTGCGGCCATAACCAAGGGCCAACAAGACGGATTCCTGATTGATGCCAGGCTGCAAATGAATCGGGACTTTCAGGGATTGCTTGCCGCTGCTGACGGAAACTATATCTCCTTGACGGAAGCCCAGCTCTTTGGCTGCCAGCGGTGACATGACCAGATAGTTGTCCCACACGATTTTAGTGACCGGATCCGGCAGTTCCTGACGGTAGGCATTGTTGGCCCCGCTACCATCCTGTATTTGCGGGTTATAATACATCCCCAACACAAACTCGTCTTTGGCCGGTTTTTGAGCTGCCTTGGCATCCAGGCGGGCTATCTGTGACAGGCTGGCATTGCGGAAATTGCGACTACCCTTGACGCCCTTCAATGCGCTACGGCCCGGGGCGAAGTAGCCCTGCTGCAACGCAGATATCCAGAACTTGTTAAAATCGCCCCGCGCCAGTCCGCTCCAGCGCTTGCGCAAATACTCGTAAAATGTGGCCGATCCTCCCAAGGTGCCACCCGCCAGTTCAATCAGGCGATCTTCGAGCGATTTGGTGGCATGCAGGGGGCGAATAACGGGCTGTTGGATGCCATAAATCCCGTCTATGAGTTCTGAATCTCCCCAGCTTTCTAGAAAGTGGTTCGTAGGCAGGATGACATCCGCGTAGCGGCTACTCTCATCAATGCGATCATTGAGCGCGACAATATAGGCAATTTTGGCCAGTGCCTCGACTGTTTTTTGCTGATCGGGCAAATGAAAGACCGGATTGGTGCCGGCGAGGATCAGGCGTTTGCCCTTGAGCTCCGCTAACAGGGCAGCCAGTTCTCGATCGCTGATACCGGCGCTCAGTTTGAGTGCATTGCCATAGTCAACCGTAGTGCCGTCATTGTCGAGCAGGGAGTTCAGGTAGTTAATCGCAATCTGGGCCTCTGCATTTTTGCCTGTCGCTGCCAGGCTCGAGCCGCCGATCACCAGACTGCGTCCGCGGTGATTCCAAAGATCAGTCGCCACCGACTGGATTACTTTTTCAAAATTGCCCTTCTTATAAAGACCGCCGGAATGATCGAGCACTTCGGCTACGCGGGAGGGGTAGTAGCTGGCGACCACATCATTGCTGTTGCCTTTTTTGATATCCTTTTCGATAAAGGCCGCTATGGACAAGGCGATCAAGGCCTGGTCTCCGGGACGGATCGCATAGCGGCGGTCGGCATTGGCACCGGTGAGGCTGAACATGGATTCAAAGCTGACAAGCCGATTCATGCTCTTTTTGCTTTTATTCAAATTGCGACGGGCCCCGAACTGTTCTTGAAACATTGTGGGGTTTATCAGAGTGCCCAGAAAGTCTCCATCGATAGAAACGATCAAATCGGCCCGGTCAATGCGGTAGTTGGGGATGACCGATTGGCCGTAGCAGGCCTCCTGGCCGGCCTTGATTTGACGCAGGGCCGGATCCGGGCGCAGTTCGACGTGCCGTCCGCCCGGCATGGTCACCAGGAATTCCTTGATCAACGCCCTGGTCGAAGGGCCTTGAATGGGACCGGTTAAAAGGACATAATCGCCCTTTTTGATTTCGTTGCGCGCCCTGGTAGCTAAAAAAGCGGCATCCATGCGCTTCTTCTGACCGCTTTTACGGTCCATCTGAAAGGCTCGCCGGGCGCGATCCGGGTCGTATAAATCCATCAGGGCTGCGGTATTATAGCTGCTGGCTCCGCTGCCCATGGGATGTCCAGGATTGCCAGCCAAAAATACGGGCCGACCTTCACGGGTTTTTACCAAAAGGCCGCTGCCATCTGGTGCTGTGGTTGCGTATTCTAATGGATTGCCGGGCACATATTCCGGCGGTTGCATAACGGCTGGCACAATCTGCTCGGTGGGACGCCGGCAGGCCGCCCCGGCCAAAAGAGCGCCAGCTCCCATGAATTTGAAGAAATCGCGGCGCGGCATCCCTTTTGGTTTAACCTGACCACTGTTTTGCAAATCGTGCGCCTGGCGGGCAGGGGCTTCTGTTTCCAGACGATGCCAGTCCGACGGCACAAGACCCTCTTTTTCTTCCAGCGATTGCCAATAATGTTTGCGTGTAGTACTGCCTTGCATCTTGTTCCTGTTTTCTTTCAAAGCGTCTGATTCTTATAAAGCCTGTATATTCTCTACATTTCCATTAGTAGTGACACGTGCCACACTCTGTCAGGTGCACCGAAGTATTGTTGCCGGGTTTGAGTTTCTGATTTTCCCATTTTGGATCCCGGTGACAATTTACACACCAGCCCATATTGAAGGCCACCTGCACGGAGACCTTCTCCATTTTTTCCATCGCGCCATGACACTCTGTGCAATCAATACCCTTGGCGACATGCGGCTTGTGCGAGAAGCGCACATGATCGGGCAGGTCATAGACCTTGGTCCAGTGAATTGGCCGACCCTGGCTATACATCTGGCGCATAAACTGAATATTCGGGCTGTCTGATGCGATCACCCCCGTGTCCGGAGCGTGGCAACGCATACAGGTAGCGGAATCGGGCAGGGTAGCATGCGGTCCTTTTTCTACTGCCGTGTGACAAAACTGGCAGTCCATGCCCAGCTCGCCGGCGTGAATCTTGTGCGAAAAGGGGACTGGTTGATCCGGGGCATATCCCTGGTATTTTGGTGGGACTACATAGATCCAGTAGACGGCAACCAGGCCCAGTAAAGGTAAAATAAGTTTAATAGCGTGCTTTTGTAAGACTTTCTTTAGGGCGTCCATGTTTTTGCCGTGAAGGTAGTTCCTGTCACACAACCAGGCGGAAGGGGAGTGTCAACAGGATTTAGCCGTCGGTGCGGCAAAAACTGTAGAATTGGCAGTCCGGATTGACAACCTGGCAGTCTCAAATGTCAATGCCTGGTTTATATGGGCAGCAAGGACAGCCTTTACCGGGTATGCATTTTGCTTGATTGTATTATGATAAATATCAGCCATAAATGGAGATGTCTGCCGCAATAAAGGAATCTTTTTGTTGGTATCAGGAAGGTAGCAGAGGTTTGCCTCAGGCAATCAGGAGGTTCGGGTATGAATATGGATCAATATACAAGCAAGGCCCAGGATGTGATCAACCAGGCCAGTATGGAAGCACACGCAGCCGGCAATCCCGAGTTGACTGCCGAGCATCTGCTCGCGGCAACCCTGGGCCAGAAAGACGGGCTGGGTCCGGTTTTGCTGGAAACGGCCAGCTCGAATCCCCGGGCGGTGCTGGAACTGCTCCAAAATGAATTAAACAAGCTGCCCCGCGCGGAGGGTAATGTGGATGTCAAACCGTCCCGGTCCTTCATGCGGCTCTTGAAAACGGCCGAGGACGAAGCGCGGCACAGAAAAGACAGCTACATATCAACCGAGCATTTCATACTGGCTTATCTCAAGAATAACTTTGGCTTGCAAGATCAGCTGCAACAACTGGGGCTAAGCTATGCCCAGGTGGAACAAACAGTGCGCGGTTTACGCAAGGGTCGACCCGTGGATAGCGAGAATCCGGATGCCGGCCTGCAGGTGCTTGAAAAATACACGATTAACCTGAACCAAAGGGCCCGGGATGGCAAGCTGGATCCGGTGATTGGCCGTGATGAGGAAATCCGGCGTATAATGCAGGTTCTCAGCCGGCGCACAAAGAATAACCCGATCCTGATTGGTGAGCCGGGTGTCGGCAAAACAGCGATTGTGGAAGGTCTGGCGGGTAAAATTATCGCCGGAGATGTCCCGGATGGTTTGCGCAGCAAGGAAATTTATGCCCTTGATCTGGGTTCCATGATTGCCGGCGCTAAATACCGCGGCGAATTTGAAGACCGCTTCAAGGCTCTGCTGAAAGAGGTGGAGCAGTCGGACGGCCGGATAATTCTGTTTATTGACGAGCTGCATACGATTGTCGGCGC
>JAGRNA010000006.1 GCA_020441005.1 Leptospiraceae bacterium | reverse complement strand
GGGGCGTCAAACCAGGTCACAAAAGTCCATTCACCATATGAGCGGTCACTCTCCTCCGGGAAGAGCTGATTGATCCAGATTTTAAAACCGGTCGGTTTTTGGGTGTCAACTGCCTGCCAAAGCGGATCATCATTTGCTTTGGCAAACCAGGCGGGATCAAATCCGGATCTGGCTACCCATTGTACGCAGTGGGGCTGAATTTGATCTGCCGAGCAAATATTGGTGAGCTCAATCTCGTTTTTGGGACCCTCGCAGCCCAGAGCACCGGCGACTAGCGCTCCTGACCAGATTATGAACCAAACGCGGGACCTAAAAAAGCGAGTGCGAGCCACCGGCTGCAAACCTGGTGCTGGCGGGAGGGGCTCTGTATTTGGGCTTACAGGCAGTGATTCTGACGGGAGCCAGGCAGCCCTTTTTCTGTGCCGATCCCGGCCGGGGATATCAGAGGTTTGTAGCATGTATATCACTCAATGCGAATGGAGAGTTATTATCATCAGTAAACTCTCATTCGGGGCAGGTTCCAGTTTGTAGAGTACGACTCAGGATGCCAAGAAAAATAGCATTTGGCCGCCTGTTATGGCAGACTGCGAAAGCGCAAGCGATCCATCAGAATCCCGGCTGCGACAGCGGCGTTCAGCGAGGTGGTTTGGCCGCTGAGCTGAATTGTAAGCAGGAAGTCGCAATTCCGCAGCGCAAGGTCGCGCAAACCCTCTCCTTCGCTGCCGATCAGCAGTACGATCTGATCGGTGGGGGGCAAGGCCTGCAGCTGATCGTGCTGTAGCAGGGTCCTGTTTGCCAATTGACCGCTGTTTGGCTTGCGCTCCAGATCAGACGGGGCGATGGCGCCACAGAGCCAGAATCCGGCCTTGCGGGTTGACTTGCAGAATTGCTGTAAATTGCCGCTTTGATAGATTTGCAGATGCAAACTAGCCCCGCTAGACGCCCGATGAACTGCGGCGCTGATGGGAGCGCATTGATGGCTCAGGAAGACGGATCGGAATCCATATACCTCGGCAGTGCGCAGGATCGCGCCCAGATTGCCAGCGTCCTGGATGCGGTCCAAAAGCAAGAGCGGGCCTTTAGCCGTAGACAGCACCTCCGCGGGCTTTTTAGCTTGCAGACCAGGAAAGCTGTGGGCCTCAAATTGGAACACGATACCTTGATGGTTTTTTTCACAGAGTTCGTCGAGTTGCCTGGCATCCAGCAAATCGATGGGAGTTTTGGGTGCCCAATCGCCCAATCGTTTGCGTACTGCTTCGGGCAGGCTAGCCAGCAGCCGGATACGGGCCGGTTTAATTGCGGCATGCGGGCTGCGTAGATATTCCTCAATGACGCGGCGACCATACAAAAGGGTTGGATCGGGCCGGGAGTCTTTGGCTCGGCGATGTGGCGGCTTGTTTCTCAGAGCAGTATTTCCCAGTCCGTTCCTTGCGGGTGATCCTTGATGCGAATACCCATTGCGAGCAGCTCGTCACGTATTTCATCGGCGCGCGCAAAATCGCGACTGGTACGCGCTGCGTTACGTTCGGTAATTTTGGCCTGAATCAGCGCGGTATCTATGTACTCTGCCGCATTAGCTGTTTGGCACCGGTTTTCCAGGGGCAGAATGCGTAAAACGGTATTGATGCGCAAGAATTCCCGTAAAGCTGAGGCTAACTCACTTTTGGCCGCCGCATTCTGTGACTGTTTCAGATAGGGGCCAATGTCTTTCGGCAATTGAAAAATGGCAGCCAGGGCCCGGGCAATATTCAGGTCATCGTCCATGGCAGCCTGAAAGGCTGCTTGTAGCCGCTGTCCCACAGTGTCATGTTCCGGCAAGATACTGTTTGTCAATTCCGCATAGTACTGCTCTTCAAACCAGTCTGTTGCCCGGTCTTGCAGATCAAGACTGCCAAGCAGGTCCAGGAGCAATTCAAACAGGCGCTTGATGCTGCTTTGGGCCGCCTGTAGCCCTGAAAAGCCAAAATTCAATTTTTGACGATAATGAGTAGAAATTAACATGTAGCGCATTGCGGACTTGAGCTGGTTTTTGCACAGCAGTTCCAGAAGCAGTTCGGGGGCGCGTTTGGCTTCAACCAGCTTTTGAGCCTCAACAGGGTCGCGCAGTTCAAAAAGGGTGTAAAAATTGCCGGCCGATTTTGACATCTTCTGGCCATCCACCAGTAGATGTTCATTGTGTAACCAGTAGCGCACAAAGCTTTCTTTTGGCCAGGCGGCACAGCTCTGGGCAATCTCGTTTTCATGATGCGGGAAGAAAAGATCGATGCCACCAGTATGAATATCAATGCCATCCTGGCCAAATATGCGCCGGATCATGGCTGAGCACTCCAGATGCCAACCCGGGCGCCCGTCGCCGAATTCGGCTGGCCAAACAGCCTGGCAGGTGTGATCCAGGGGGCTGGCTGCCTTCCATAAGGCGAAATCCCTGACATTTTCTTTCGTATATTCGTCGGCATCAAAACGCCCATCGGCGGCAGTGCGCAACTCTTCGGCCGCTATGCCGCTCAACTGGCCATACGCGTCAAAACTTTGCAGTCGAAAATAAACATTGCCATCAACGCGATAGGCGTGACCTTGTTCCAGTAGACGTTGCACCATAGCGGTCATTTCCGGAATGCTGTCGGTTGCCCTGGGGCGATGCTCGACGTTTTCAATCTGCAGCCATTCCAGATCTGCCAGAAAATGTTCAATCCATGGTCTGGTAAAGTCCTGGATGGATTTTTTGGCGGCAGAGGCATTGCGTATTATTTTATCCTCCACGTCCGTAATGTTCATGGCATGTTCAACCTGATAGCCGCTGTATTTCAGGTAACGGCGCAATAAATCGTTAAATACGTAGGCCCGAAAATTGCCGATATGATTGCGGTTATAGACTGTCGGCCCACAGCTATAAATGCGTACATGGCCCGCTTTGGCTGGTCGAAAAACTTCCCTGGAGCGACTCAGGGAATTATAAAACTGCAATGCCATTTTTGATACCCCGTCCTCCAGGATCAGGTCGCGGTTATCCACGACAACCGAAAGAGAATCAACATTGTGCTGCGCACCTGCAGGGCAAGTAAAATCAATGCCCGTACAAATCGCTTGCGATCTGGTAGTGCAAATAGTTCTGATAGGTGATACGACAATAGTTGCGCGATTCAGCCTTGGGCAAGTGTTCCAGAAAATGATACAGGTCACCTCGAAAGAAACTGGCCTTCCATTTGCGTAGATTACCCGGGCCGCCGTTATAGGCGATTGCCGCCCAGCGAAAGTCATTATCGTAGCTCCGGGTCAAATCGGCAAAGAAGCGACTGCCCATCTTGATATTGGTATCCGGATCGTTTAGATCATATTGTTGCAGGCCCATTTTGCCGGCCAGCCACTGACCCGTACGCGGCATGATTTGCATCAGGCCCCTGGCACCGGATCGACTGACGGCGTCCGGTTTAAACAAGCTTTCCTGACGCATGATCGCGTAGACGGATTCCGAATCCGTTTTAAACAAACGGGCGTAGCGTTTCACACTTTCATACCACGGCCGTGGATATAACCGGGCAAGCAGGCGATCCGGTAAACCAAACGGATCCTCGCTAATTGATCGTTCGCGCAAAAACTGGCGCGTATAGTAGACATCATAGTTCAGATTGTTCGAATGCTGTCCGATCCAGGCCAAATGGGCGTACCGAGTGGCTTCATCCGCTTCAACCGGCAGCCAGGCCTTGAGGCTGGCATGACCTAATTGAAAGTGCTCCAGCTGGAAAATAAGCAGGACGCCATCCGGCACGCGGTATTTGTCGCTGTTGAGTTCGCGTTCCAATTGCACAGCGGCTGGATCCAGCCAGCGGGCAGGGGAGCGGCGACGGACAAATTGGCGCGCGCTGGTTAATCCGCCATAACGGGAAAGCCAGATCTGGTAATCGCGCCGGGTGTTCAGCTTTTGCCAATCCCGCACAAAGTCGCCGCCCTGCCATGGATTGCGATCCCACCAGGCGCCGATATAAAAAGAACCCGGAGCCAGAGCATAAATATGCTGATCAATTCGCTTTACACCGCTTTGATTCTTGACGCTCTGGAAATACTCGCGCAGCCAATACACGAATCGGCCGCTATCCGTATGATGCGATAATTTCTGAAAGGCGCTGCGCCATACGGCATCCTGAGCAAATTGGTATTTCTGCGGATTTTCGCCGATCAAATACGCAATCAGCCGATCCTGGACCTCGAAATGAGCGGGATAGTTCTGTAAATAGCGCAGTAGTTCGGCAAAGTATCTGGATCGATTGCCGGTTTTCTCCAGCGCTGTGAGGTACATTTCCCATAAACCGGAGTGACGCACCAGACTGTGCTCAAAGGGGCGCAAGGTTTTCGTAATCAAGGCGTACTTCTTTTGCGTCAGTAGCAAGCCGGTCCAGCTGTGTAATATCTGTGGCTCCTGAGACAGCAGGGTATAGTCTTTTTGTGCCAGACGGTAGACTTGCCACGATTGCTGGCTGCGAATAAAGAAAATGCCATCATCCTGAATGCGATGCTGGTTGGTGGTGGCCAGAATCATCGCCGCATTCAAACGGCCCTTGAATTGCTTTAGCTCGCCGGTGTTCATTTGACTGGCAAAGGCGACCAGGTCGCGCAATTCCTGCCACTGGATGCCGGCATCGGCGCGCATGTACTCGCCGAGGTGATCGCGCGCCTCGCTGATAATCGCTTTTTCGATCCACCAGGCATTGGTGGCCCGGCTGGAACGCACTAACAAGCGCAATTGATCGCGTTTATTCTGCGCATTCTGCTTGCTCAGAATGCGGGCCCGCCATAAATCGCTCATTGCATCCTGGACATGATCCAGTTGCTGCATGACCGACAAGCCGAGGGCCGGGTTTTGATCATGCAAGGCCTGCAGGTATAGCGTTAGAATTGCCTGGTTGAGGGGATCATTTGCTTGCCAGTTGTTTTTGGCAGCTAGATCAATGATCAAGGCATCTAGACTTCGGTCGCGAGCCAGTTCAGCCGCTTGCCAGATTGCCAGCCGGTCCAGGGTCGTCGCAGCGCGCCAGTCGGCTGGCAGCCTGGTTTGCAAGTCAAGGGGACGATTGATTTGGCCGGCCGCGATACCCATGGCTTGCAAGTAAAAAGCAAGGCTACGGGCCGTTGGGGCATCGAACTGGCGGCCTTTCTTTTTCATCGCCTGGCTATGCAGCTCCCGAGCCTGGCGATAGGCCTGGACGCGGTTGGCTGGCCACGATTCACGTACAATGGCTGCTGCCGGCGTGCTCTCTGTCTGATCCCGAACTTCTACTTTTTTTTGCAGGCTGCCATATAGATCAAATCGCACCGGTTGGGCGACCTGAGGCGTGGTCCAGCTGAGCAAGCTGAGCGCCACTACCCCAAAAATGAGGCTCCCTGGCCTGGAAAACCTGTTGTCGATGCAACCAGGGTGGCCGAAACATACTAAAGTGAATCGTGGGTCAACACCGATGAACCGGCTGCTGCTACCGGCAATCCGGGCACCAAAGCCCGGCAGGGGTAGTGCGGATCGATTGGGCTGCCCACCGGAGCGGCCTGAACTGCCCAACTGCAATGCTGCACCGGCCGCTTTTACGATCGGCTGCCAGCCCTGGCTCTGTCGGTTGGCAGACCGGACCGGCTTTTCAAGCGGAATGGTACGCAAAAAGAGCACTCGCATAGAAATAATCTCGTCAAGGAAGCCACTGCCAAGGATCACTTTTTAGCACCCGGCCAATAAAGTCATGCAGACAAAACCTGTCCACCAATCATCTACCGAGGCCACCTGGCTTTATTTTCGCAAGCGCTTTGAGCGTCATTTTGCACCCATGGTTCACGATCAGATCCGCATTGATCGTGTGTTCCGTCCCGGACCAGGCAATTATCCGGTTGTAGATACCTATCCATTTGTTCTGTGGCGGCCTGAGTGGGTCAGTCATTTTGGTGCCCATCGCCAGGCAGACGTTTTTTTTCAGGAGTTGTATCAAAGTGCAGTGTTGCAATGTCGTCAGGCGGACTTGCGGCGGGAGGACGAACAGTCTATCACTGCTCTGGCTTTGTATGCCATCTGGCGTTTTCGACATACCTGGCTTTTTACCATTAGCGATTTAATTCAGTCCGGCCGTATCCGCCATCGCCAGTCAGATGTGATCTTACAGGTCAGCTGTATACTGGCTGCCGTGCAGGGGGAAATAGCGCGCGCTGCCTATTGGGCCGGGCAAGTCCGGGGCACGGATCCGGTTTTTACTCTTTTGTTAGAACAAACCGGTGTACCCGCCGTGCATTCCCGGGAGCCTGGCGGCGTCACAGCAACAGACCCCACCCAGGCGCTGCCAGCGGTCAAAAGACTGCTGTGGTTTGAGGCGATTTTTCAACAAGACGAGACCAGTGAGGCCATATTGCTGCGCAAGCGCAGCAAAAATCCGCCCATAGAAGAAGATGAATTACTGGATGTGTACGCCAGTTTACTCGCGCGGGGTCGTTTGTTCCGGGCCCAAAGATTATTGTTAAAGCATTTGCGCCTCTTTGGCTATCGCTCGCACCTGGCTGACCTGGTCCTGCAACAATACTTAATCAATGGTCGTTATCTGCCTTTTCTGCGCCGCCTGAGTCAATTCGAGCGCTATCCGCGGCGGCGCAACTGGTACGACGCGGTGTTCGCTATTGCCGCTCTGGGTCAGTTCAGCCGGATGGATACGATCCTGGCCCAATTGGAACAAAATCACAGCGTACGACATGTACCTGTGGATCAATCGCGCATGAGTTTGTTTCAAGAATACATTCGCAGTGCTCTGGAATCCGGGTTTACGGTCAGCGCCAGTCAGCTGGGCGATCTGTTTGATTATCCGGCCTTGCTGGGCCTGCTGCATGCCGATCGGCCCCGTCAGATTCAACAGTCCTTTCGATTGTTTGATAGCCTGTTGCCCCGATCACCCCTGAAAGGGCAGGCGGTAAACAGTGAACGGCTGGCTTTCCTTTTTGCTGGCCTGGAAGACAAATTCAGACAATACCAGGACCGCCCGCAAGTGCAGGCCGTGTGGCCCGTGCTACAGGCACTGGCTGGCAGGGTGGTTGCCATCCGCATCTGGCTGGGTCTCAGCGCCTGGGAACAAGGCTTCACCGGCACAGCGAATTGCTTTTTGGGTAGCGGTCCGGCGCTGAGTCTGGAACAGTCCCATGTCCGGGCTGAACTTGCTCTGGAACGCGGGGATGCGCAAACAGCCCTGCAGATCTATCAGGGTCTGTTGAAACGCTATCCGGGACAGTCCCGACTGATGTATAACCTGGCATCCATTCAGGAGCGCCTGGGATCCAAAGATGAGGCCCTGGAGTTGTATCGTCAGGCGCTGGATCTGGATCCGACCTTGCACCTGGCTCGCGACCGGATCAGCCTGCTCGACGATTAGAAAACTGCTTGCCATGCTGTGCCGGGTTGCCTCCCGTAGTGCAGTTTATGGAACTCAATTCCCGATCAATGCTGTATATCCTGCTGGGGGCGCTGGGCGGTTTTTTCACCGTCGCATTGGGCGCTTTTGGTGCGCACGCCCTGCAGGCGGTTCTGGACGATCGGGGCCAAATGGTCTATCAGCTGGCTGTTCGTTATCAGATGTGGCATAGCCTGGCCTTGATATTGGTCGGCGTACTCATTCAGTTTTTACCGCAATCAGCTCTGCTGGAATGGGCTGGTCGACTGTTTGCCGCCGGAATCCTGTTTTTTTGTGGTAGTCTGTATGTGCTATCCTTCGTTCGTTTGGGGATCTGGTCCTTGCTGACCCCGCTGGGGGGTACACTGCTCCTTGCCGGGTGGCTGTTCGTAATGATAGCCATCATCCGATCCCTGGCGACAAAGCGGGCTCACAGGGAGTAAAGAAAGCATTTCAGTGGACATTTGAGCCGGCTTGCGACAACTGTTTCCTGTGAGTTTCCCGATGCGCCGCCCACTCGTCCCCCCGGTTCTCACCGGCAAACATGCTCGATCGGGATTCCATCGCCGGAGGGGGCGATTACTATTGCTGGGCATACTGTTGACCCTGGCCTGTGCTTGCGACCAAAATGATATTACCCTGGATCAGAAGCATGGACCCATTTTTATGCCCCTGAACTGGTTTCATAATTCAGATCTGACTGGCCGGATTCTCCTGCGGGATCGCAATGGAAACCTGCGCGAAAGCGGTTCCATTGCCAGGCAATGCCAGACGGCACAGGCAGGGCGACAGGGTGTTTGTCAGGACCGCATTCATTTTAATTATGCACAACGCGACCTGGAAGACCAGTTTGCCTGGAATGTTGCCCATCCCCGTGACAAACCGGATCGGCTGCAACTGACGGATCGGCGCGGCCAATGTGATCTTACCATTGTGGGTCGGGCTGCTACCGGTGAGTGCAGCCGGATTTTACCGCTCGACGAGCATCGCAAAGTCGCCTGTCGCTGGAAACTGTTGCAGCTGGATGGGGCCCCCGCAACCATGCTGGAGCAGGAACGCTGTTCATCCTTTGGTTTTTTCATCGGAGAGCAAATCATCGTCTGGCAAAAAAGGCAGGAGTAGATTGGCTTTGAACTCATTTCCAGATACCGAACTGGCCCGGGTTACCGAGGCGACTGCCAGGCGGGTCATGCCCTTGTCCGGGCGCAATAACAAGGACGGCGCTGATCAGCTGGCAGTGGACGCCATGCGCGCCGGCCTGGAAGAATTGCCCTGGCATTTTCGAGTGGTCCTGGGTGAGGGCGGCAAGGACCAGGCTCCGATGCTGTATAGCGGCGAACATCTGGGTTTGCAGAAGCATAATCTGGAATCGCCGGTCATTGATCTGGTGGTGGATCCCCTGGAATGTACCACAAATTTTGCCCGGGGCTTGCCAGATTCCATGTCAGTCCTGCTGGCGATCGAGCAAGATCATGTGCAGCTATTGCCGGGTACCTATATGCAACAAATGCTGCTACCGCCATCTGCAGCGCACCTGTTACAGGATAAAATTGATCTGGATACTCCGGTTGCCCAGGTTCTGGAATACACAGCCCAAGCATTGCATCTGCGCGTGGCCGATCTGGTAGTCGTTGTGCAAAACAGGCCCCGCCACAAGGAACTGATTGCCCAAATCCGCGCATTGGGAGCCGGTGTCAGTCTGATTGAATCAGGCAGCATATCGGCCGGTTATGAATTGATTGCCGGACGCAGTCAACGGACACATTTGCTGTGGGGCATTTTCGGGGCACCCGAAGCCTTGATTCTGGCATTCATGGCTCGCCAGGCTGGATGCGGATTCATGGCCCGCATGGCGCCCCATGATGATGTATCAGCGCGCGAGACGCGCGAACTGAATCTGGAAGGTCGCATTCTGCATGCCCGTGATCTGGTGCATGGGGCCGGTGTGCTCGTGATGTCCGGTATTCATGGATCCTCCTGGTTGCGGGGAGTTGAAGCGCTTAGCTGGTCGCGCAAACATCAATTCCGTGTGCATAGCCTGTTTTGGAAGCAGGAGCGGCCCGTGCTATTGGTTCATATCGATGGAGACCTGGTGGACATCCAGACTCTGTGAGCTGGCAGGGTTTGGCGGGGCTACTGATTAACTGCTACCGATGAATGCAATCAGAGAGAACTGGCTTGGACGCTTGCAGTCCCAGAAGCACTTTCGACTGGGCTTGCTTTTTTCGGCGCGTATGTCGGGACCGGTCCTGTCGCTGGCTTTTTCCCTCATCGCCACACGCAGTCTGTCCATAGAAAGCCATGGCATCTATGGTCGCTCCTTCTCGGCCATCATTATACTGCAGGCCATCCTGGAGGCCGGTCTGACCAATTCAGTTGTCCGATTCCTTGCGCCGGCGATCCAGTCCGCTGATCGTCAGTCCGTACGGGCGATTGTGCGAGCATCCATTCAGTTAAAACTGTATACTGTGGCGCTGCTGGGATTGCCTTTGTTGGCCTATACTTTGGCGGCTACCCTTGCGCAACGCTACATGCCGGCGACGAGTTTTGGCTTCCTCATTTTGAGTGCCGATGCGCTGTCGATTATATGGCTGATTTTTTTAGGCGGACTGGGTATGTCTGTTTTTACCTGGCTGGATTCTGTATTAGTGGCTCATGAAGATTTCGGGCGTATCTTTTTTTGGGTGCCGACCGTCGGTATCATTCGGCTGGTCTTGCTCGCCGGATTGTTTCACGGTACGGTTGTCAGCCATGAGCATGTTTTATATGCTTTTATGGCCGGCCCGTGGATTGCCATACTACTATTTTTTATGATTTTTCCGGCTCGTTTTTTTTTACAAAGAGCCGGACGAGCTACCTGGCGACCATGGGTGGCCAAATTGTTGCAGTATAACATCTGGATCCTGTTTGCGGCCTTCATGGCGATTTGCTCGGACTGGATGGAGATGCTAATCATCAATCATTCCGAGCAGGCCGCAATTTACAACGCTGCCCGATTGCCGATGCAGGCCTTTATGATCGTACTAACTACGATGAGCTCGTTTTTAATGACCCGCTTTTCACGATTAAAACAGCAACAGGAATTTCAGGAATTGTTTCGGCGCATTTTTCGTTTTCTGCTGCCCGGGGCGATTATGTTTGTGCCAGGACTGGTGCTGATCCCCTGGTTTATCCTGGCCTTTTATGGCGATGAGTACCGCGCATCCTTGTCTGTTTTTTATATTCTGTACCCCGGATTCGTGTTGCGGATTTATGCGGCCCCCTTCGGGATTGCGCTCTTTGCCCTGGACCAGCCGCGCCTGATTGCCATGGAATCCGCCGTGCGCATGATTGGGGGCTTGATTCTGGTCGCCTGCGGTTATTACTGGTTTGGCATTACCGGGGCAGCCTGGGGCAGCCTGCTGGCGCAGTTCCCGGGCTGGTTGTTTTTAGGGATTTGTTACTGGCGATACTTTCAAGGACATGGATTTCCCTTTCAACCGGCCTGATTCATTCTGCTTGACGGTTGCCTTTTCATCCGCAGATTGGGGCAGTCTGCAATGGTGCCAGGTCGGATACAGAACATGCTGTCCAAAACGGATTTGATCCGGTGTGTTAGCAGCGCGGTGATCCAGGCAGAGCAGGCAAGCGGATGGCAAAAAACCACAGGGTGCCCTGATCGATCAAACGGTAAATATGGTGCTTCGCTGCCCGGGCGTGTTCAAGGTGGTCGTCTCGTACGAGAGACGCAGTTTGCGGGAATGCAATGAAATCCAGAGAGAATATCTATCATCAGTATCGGAGCAGCCTGTTTCATCAGCCAGGCCGGTCCGGGATCCCCCTGAGAATCCTTGGGCGGGCCTGGCAAGCCGTGTGGATCCGCAGATTTGATCAAACAAGCGATCTGCAGTACCTGTCGCGCTCTTTGCTTTGGCTGTCTTTGCTGGCGCTGTCCGCGCTGGCCTTGCTGGCCGGCCATCCGCTGGATATCTGGCGCGTCTGGAATGATAGCGGTTATGATCAGGCCTCTGAAGTGTTGGCATGGTCCAATGCGCGCAATGAGTTTATTACCATAGCCGAGTTTTACCGCCAGGGCCGGCGGGTCATCCATCTGGCTGATAACCCTGAGGGTGCCCTGCAAAACAAGGTGGCCAAGTGCTTTATTGCAGCTGAAGATACGCAGTTTCGCCATCACATCGGGGTAGATTTACAGGGCATTGGCCGGGCTGCCCTGGTAAATTTGCAGGCTGGCCGAATCCGTGAAGGCGCCAGTACAATCTCGCAACAGGTGGCCCGCTTGCGCTTTCTAAGTCAGGAGCGCAGTTTTTTACGCAAATTGCGGGAGGCCTGGTATGCCCTTCTGCTGGAAATACGATTTAGTAAAGCGCGTATATTGGAAACATATCTAAATGAAGTGCATCTGGGACATGGTGCCAACGGGGTTGAATCAGCCAGTCAGTTTTACTTCAATAAATCCTGGACTGACCTGACCTGGGGGGAGGCGGCCTTGCTGTCTTCTCTTACGACCCGTCCGCGGGATTTCAGTCCGCTGCGCAATATCAATGAGTCGCGCCAAAAGGTGCAAGTGACCTTCCGGAAATTAATTGAAAACGGCGATCTCAATATCAGCGCGGCAGAAGGGGCGTGGAACGACCTGGAGCAGAACTATTACCGTCAATTGAATCGTTCCCCGTGGGACAGCGCTCGCAATCAACGCATCAATCAGCATCCCTATGTGACGGAATATATCCGTAGTCTGGTATTGCAGCATATTACACCGCAACGATTATTGACGGGCGGTCTGCGCATTTATACAACGATTGTGGATGAGCATCAAAGCGCGGCGGAAGAAAAGTTCATCGAGTATTTAAGAAAGCAAAGCGAACGGCGTCATCGCCGACCCTTTGAGCGCTTTGATCTTTTTTATGATGAATTTGACGGGCTGCGGCGCATGAATCGTCTGTTATTTCCTGTCGCTGGCGAAAACACCAGGATTACTCGCAATCAACGTCGCCTGTTGCGTGATTTTGTCAATGAAACCATGGATGAAGCGGCTGCTCTGGACTATCTGATCGGGTCCAGTCGCACAAACCGGGTATATGAGTATTACCAATCGTACGGAGAAAAGTTTGTCGAGGAAGAACAAAAGGTTGAAGGAGCGCTTGTCAGTCTGCGACCGGTGAGCGGGGAAATCACAGCGATCATTGGCGGCTCGGGTTTTGCCTCGCGTAATCAACTGATGCGTTTTGAAAGCGCCCTCAGGCAACCGGGCAGTTCTTTCAAGCCGCTGGTGTATTCGGCTTGCATGGACTATAGCGGTCGTAATCCCCGATCAGAATTTGTGCTCACTCCGGCTACTATGATAGAAGATGCGCCGGTCCATTTTGTCAATCGAGACCTGACAGAATATGCGCCGGAAAACTATTCGCACAGCTATGACGGCTGGATGCGTCTGCGGACTGCATTGACCAAATCCAAGAATTCGGTGGCTGTGCAGGTGTATAAAAATTGCGGTCCGGGCAACATTAATCCAACCGTCGAAAAAATGCTGGGCCTGGAAAGCCGCAGTCGTGGTGCGCGCCATTTACCCAGGGAAGCAGCAGTGGCCCTGGGCAGTTTTGGAGTCAGCCCGCTTGAGATGGCTCGGGCTTATGCGGTCTTTGCCTCCGGAGGCAAGGAAGTGCACCCCTGGCTAGTAACGCACATAACGGAACAAAACAAAGATCAGTTAGTCATGGACTTCCGCAAAAAGCATGCGCAACTTGCCAGTCGTCAGCTGATTGCGCCGGCAACGGCACGCATTATGGTTTCCATGCTGGAAGACGTGGTGCAAGCCGGTACTGGTCAGGCAGCCCGATTGCCAGGCAATGCTGTGGCCGGTAAAACCGGTACAACCAATCGAAATACCAACGCCTGGTTTGTGGGATTTACTCCGGGTCTGGTGACAGCGCTCTACCTTGGGTATGATAAACCGGTCAGCCTGGGCTATGGGGCAACCGGGGGCGGTCTGGCGGCGCCAATTTGGGGCCGTTACATGACCGCCGCCATGCGCACGGAACCGAATCGCAGCTTTCGTTTTTCTGCGGATATAAAATTGGTGAATCTGGAAATCTGTGCGGACACGGGCGCGCTGCCGACTGCGGGCTGTGCCAACAGAATGGTTGAAATGTTTTTACCGGGTACACAACCCAGGGACTCTAAAAGTCCCTTGTCCGTGTATGAAAGCGAAAACGATGCCAGCAATGTGCAGCATAAGAATCAGGTGATTCGTAAAGAGACCGATGTCTATAGCGAAGATTTTTGATAGACCCGGTTTGCACTTTATGTCCCCTGACCTGGAAAAAAGTGCAGGAAAAATGCTGTTTGTGCTTTTTTTTAGTTGTAAAAAGAGCAAAGTCAAAGGACGCTTGCAAAGTAGCTAGTAGCCCGCAACTAACGTTATTTAAATTCATCAGGGATACATTCGGAGGAACTATATGGCCATAGGGCAATTTCCAAAAAGCCCCAATAAGATTGATCCAGTACTGCCTAGTGCGGTTGGATCGCGCACATCTCTTGTATGGGAAGGCAGGGACAAGCCTGCTGAAAACAAAAAAATTGTCGATGAAACTTCCCGGTACGTTTCAGAATTTGTGCAGAAGAAACTGCCACCGGAAGTACTCAAAGATGTAGATATCATGGCGGGCATTGAAGACAAAATTTACAACTACGTAAATCAGTCTTATGTCAATATGATGAACCGTTACACAGTTACGGTTGAAGACGAGATGGTTAAAAAAGTCCGCGATTTCGTGGATAAGGAAGAGATCAAATCTCTGGCCAGGTATACTCCCAAGGAAATCGTTGAGCTGTTAGACAAGGTTGGAGGCTCAGACAAATTTAATACCGGTGAAATTGAGAAATCCGTGGTGAACATGTACGGTCACCTGCAAGGTCACATTCAGCGCGGTATGAATGATCTGGAGAACGAGACCAATGCCATCCTGCGTCAGAAAACTGATATTGGCGCTTTCGTGCGTGGTGAGAATGCTTACTCCATCGTCAAGTGCGCCTTTAAAGACAACCGCTATCGTCCCAAGACAGTCAGCGATATCAAACTTTCCATTAACATCCTCGATTCAGAATTAATCAGCCCGATCTTTCATTATCAGGTCACCGTTGAGCATTTGCTGAAAGAACAGCTCAGCAAGCATATCACCGATCTGATTGACCGCGAAATTGAGAAGTTAAAAGAAGAAATGGTTGATTCTGGTCGCGCTGAACTCACTGACAGCGAAGTCATGTTTGAGAAAATCAAACTGGTAGAAAAGTTCACTGATGACAACCAGGGAGATCCGAATTCGCGCCGTTATACCATTTTGGGCAAGAAGTTCCTGGATAAAATCGAAGGATTGCGAGCCGAGATCGATCAGGAAGACTATGATCCACTCAATATGCGCGAGCAAATCAAGGATATTATCGACTCTGAAAACATTCGCAACCGTGGCTTTAACACCTCCGTAAATACACTGACCTCAATTCTGGACACGTCGCGACTCGGTTACCAATTCTGCGATAACAAGAAAAATGCCCGTGAATGCATTATTCGCGAGTATGAAGATCAGGATGAAAGCAATCTGCCGGATGAACGCTATGCCATGCGCTTGCTTTATTACGATCAAAATCAGATTCGCGAACTCAAGCGCATCTACGATCGCCGTCTGAGCGCCTTCTTGCGCGAAATTGAGGATGCATGGGAAATAATCCATGTGCTTTACGAAAAACGTAAAAAACGCTTTTTGGGTCTTTCCAAAAAGATCGTGGATTTTGAAGATCTCTATCAATCCTTGATGCCCCGTAAAAAGTCGAAAGAACGCGAGGACATTAATAATGATGAAGATGAATTGCAGTGGAATCGCCTGCAATTCCGCGACTCACCCAATACTTTCGTAGAAAAGAATAACCGCACCTATACGGCTGAAATCAAGAATGTGGGCGATAAAATCCATTTTCTGCAAAACAAGCTACAGGAAATGTTCGGCTATCAGAATCCGGTGGAGCGAGTGGTCCTGGATGAGCGGATGAAGCTGCTCGAAGAGGAGTTTAATCGCTTTATTTATGAGATCAATCCGCATCATCTGCAACCCGGCCTGTTACTGGATGTCGATATGACGACTACGAAACGCAAGCAGTACATGATGAAGGGTATGGCCAATGTGCTGAATGAATTCCTGCATGGCGTCAGCCAGGGCTTTGCCGATGCTGCCTTTGCCTCATTCAAGCGTCGTCGTTCCACAGTGCGAGCGGATATTGATCAGTCTTTTAATGATGATGAGGTCCATGAAAGCCATTCATCACTAGCCTATCAACAAAGTGCCTCTAATGAAAGCGCTGCCGCTGCTAGCACAGACAGTCCGACTGCAAGCTCCGCTCCTGCCGCGGCAAGCAGTAGCGCAGAATCAGCAAGCGCCGGCGGGGTGAAAGGCTCGGCGGACGTAACTCCCAAATCCTATGAAGACAAGTTGAAGGAAATGGGACTAAAGGAACTCTGATATAGAAGAGACTTAGTGTAAAAAGGCCCGTCTCAACGGGCCTTTTTTTTGAAGTGGCACGCTGTTACTACTTTATCGCAAATAGCTGGTGTTTAAAAAAAAACTTGTCGATCCATATCCTTGCGACAGCTTAGCGTCTGGAAGCAAATTTGACCGGTAAGCTGGACAAGCATTATTGAATGTCATTGATTGCCACAAATGGAATAAGCAGAGAAGCCAAGGCGAATCAGGAGAAATCAGATGATCAAGCAAATGAGTGCCAAAGAGCTCAGTTACATGGGCAATCGTTCATCATTTAATAGAACGCTGCGCCATATTGTTAGCGTAACCAGCATGGTGGAAGCTGTTAGCAAAGGCGCCAATCTGGCCGATATCATGTTTGAGATGATACAAGCCGGTTCCATGGAGCGCGAGCAGGTTAGCCCGGTTGTCTCGGCAATCTGTTTGAACAAGTTTGATATGCCCTTTGTTGCCTGGAACGTAGAGCAGCATATTACGGACTTCAGCGCGATCCAGAGTACGGCTCAGGAATGGAATGCCTTGCAATTTATTATGGTGTATCATCAACCAAATGTCGGGACCGTTCCGATCAATCCGGCCAATCCAGAGCACTGGGAAGCGGTGCATGATTTGAAGCAGCATGAGTTATTGGTGGTCTATTGTCATCACACCAAAAATAAGTCCGATATTGCCAAACAAGGCTGCGCTGCAATGCTGTCCTTATTGCGCCAGGAGTCGCCTCAGGTTGCGCCAGATTTCAAGGCTGCGACGCCAACTGCAGCGCCGGCGGCGGCCCCGAAAAAGACCGGCGGCAAGCGCAATCTGACACCAAAGTACTCCGTTCAGGTAACCAATGAGCTATTTCACAACGGTAATGTGGAAGCCTGGAAAAACATTATTGAATCTTATGAGGATCGAAATACCGACTGTGATGTACTGGTGTATCATGAGGGGGAACTGATTCAGGATTTGAATTCGCTATTTAAATGGGGGAAAGTCAAGCATGGCGGCCTGATTTTTTTCCAGATATCGGGGCTGAATATCAAGGGCGTCAGCCGCCTCCAAAAATACTTGCACGAGGGCGCTTCACCGCGTTTTGAAGCCTTCCTGAAGCATGATGTCAACAAGGTTTTAAACTTATTTTAAGCATCTGAGTTATAACGTCGCAATGTTTAGTGATTACTTTCTGGAAAAACAGGACGAGTTGCAAAAAGCCCTGCAAGATCGTTTGCAGGCCCAGGGACTGACAGCGCCTGACAAAAAACGGGATGTGGCTGTTTTTGGCGATTTTTACACTTTTTTACGCGAACACTTGCCGCGGGAGTACAGTATCGCAACCGGCAAGGTGCGCAACAAAAAGCACTTGTTGAACCGAAATTGCGATGTCTTGATCTACAACAAGTGGTGTGAGCGCTACCTGGACTTGACGGGCGGCTATGTGCTGGCTGATTCCATGCATGCTTTTTTGAGCCTTGAGGCTCATCTGAGTCCAGCCGCCCTGAAGACGCATGCAAATATGTCCCGCGCCTTGAAGTCCTTGTATGCGAGCGAACGCGGTTTGGACGATACGGAAATTATTCCCGTGTACTCGGTTTTATTTGCATGGCAGTCCACAGATTCCCTGATCAGTCTGGCCTCTATGTTGAAAGAGATCTGCGCTCAGAAGGAGATCCCCCTCAATCAACAAACGGATATGCTGGTTGTACTGGGTAATGGCATTGTTATTCGGGACTACGAAGCCGGTGGTAGCTATCGTTGTATTGAAACCGGGAAAGACACTCTGATGTGGTTTTACATCCTTTTTCTCGAATATATTGATCGGGAAGGCCGATTCCAGCTTGACTTGCGTGATTATATCAAGCAGAATAGTGAATACAAGGAAGATACCGTTACAGCATGAAACCCGATGTAGACATATCAGCAGCAATGGCCAGGATTTTGATCAGCCTGGTCCTCGCTTTGTTGGTGCTGCAATGCCAACAAGGCAATGACTATCTGCTGGTGATTGATACATCGGGCTCGATGGCGTTTGATGTTGATTCAGAAGGAGTTCCCGGTGCCGGGGGAACCCTCAATCTGATACAATCTGATATCCAGGATTTTGTCAAGAAAATGAACAAGGGTGATTCCCTGACTTTGATTACTTTTGACGATACTGTCCATAGAGGACCGCGCATCCTGATACAAAAAGATGCTGACCGGGAAGCCGTAATTCATCAAGTTCAGCAGCTTGAGGCGCAAGGCCGCTATACTGACATGGGAAGTATGTTATCCATGTTGAAAGCAATTTCGAGCAGTCAAAAAGAACAGGGCCGGCAGCAATATATCATTGTTATGTCCGATGGGAAGGATGATCCGCCGCCGGCAGCGGCTAAACGCCAGCCTCTGGAGTTACGGGATTATAGCGAATCTCCACAAGGAGTCAATCCGGCCATACCCTATGTCGATCGGTCTTATGTGTATTACGTCAGTCTCGGTAAGATGCAGGATCCGGAATTAGTGGACGCCCTGTCAGAAATCACAGATCAGGAAGTGCAGGTAGTGCAGCCCGGGAATACCGCCGCTAATGACAGTAGCGGTGATCCTTCTGATGCAGGCAGCCAGAATGGGGCCGGCAGCGGTCTGACAGATGTGCACTCCAAAATTGAGAAAAATGATCTGGCAGCGCGTTTGCGTTATTGGAGCCTTTGGATTGTCGCCGTTATCGCTGGTATTTTATTGTTCCTGTTGCTCTGGTGGCTGTGGAGTTTGTTCCGCAATCGGCATACACCGCAAGGTAGCCTGGTGTATTACGATGAAACCATGGGTCCGAACATGAAAGAGACTCGTGAACTGGATAAGCTGTCCAGGGCCAGATTCAGTATTGGCAGCAAAAGTGGTGTGGATGTCAAGATTCGTGATTTGGGAATTAAAAGTCTTTTTTTGCGGGCCGGTCGTCAGGAAGGTCGTAACGTTTTACTCGTTTGGGACAAAAAGAATGTGGGATTGTTTCAGTTCCGCAAACAGGCCAGACAGGGCATGATCAGCTCAGGCGATGAATTCAAATTAGGCAATTGTATTATCAAGTATGTAGATGGCGCCGATGAATAACTCTGATGTAATCGAGATATCAACATCTGAAAGGGTCTTTCAGTTGGACCGGGATACCTTCGTGGTTTACACTGGTATGCACGGTGATGATTTACGCCCCTTTATCCGGGTGGGCGCCGGGCAGTCCATTGTGCATGGTTACCTTGGCCAATTTGAAAACGTGCTCCTGCTGGATGCTCAGCCGGCCAACATTGGACGTGAATTGGAGTGGTTGCAAGCGACGGTTTCGGAAGTCCAGGAACCGATCCGCTATGTTGGTTCGCGAGATCGGGTGAACCAGATCTACAATTTAACTGGTATGCCTGAACTTGAGGAGTCGCAGCGCCCGTTGCAGATTGAGGCCTTTTCGCCGAATCTGCGTTCGACCGGTCGTAGCAAGGAAAAAAGCACGATTCAGTTTTTTGAAAATGGCAATGTGCGCATACTAGTTGGCCGCTCGCAGGTGTATGACCGCGAACAGGTGAATCGGGCGCGCGGAAGTCTGGATCAGGAATTTGATCAAATGCATCGTGCCCAATCAAAAAGGGAGCTCAAGTGCACTGCAGAACATGACAAGAGCTTTTGCTATCTTGGTCCCCGGCACAGTCCGGATGCGCTCAAACCAGCCATTTACTGGAATTTTCAGGGCCATGGTGTGCTTGTGAATCCGCCCGCTGAGTATCATCATGCCCTGTTTGAAGCGGGTATTGATATCCTGGCGGTTGATGCGGTTGTGTCGAATAAAACCCTAAGTCCCGGAATGAGTGCTGTTTTGCGTCGCAAGGACAGTGAAAAAGCAGCCGTCGCGCTATACTCGGCGAATGAAGAAAAACAGGCCCAGGTGAAGAAAATATATGACCGGGCCAGGTTGCGTTTTATCAATGATTCTGCCAGTCTGCCGGGCTTGAAGGATGTCCTGTTTTTTGTATCGAAAAAAGGCAATACCGGCGGATTCGGCTTTCGCCTGGACGGAGAATCGGACGAAGGTGCGCAGGTGGTGTTTCCGATTGGCGGCGCAAGGTCAGGGAGCGCCTTCGATATGATTCGTGCGCCCCACGATTTGCAGATCCAGGCCTTTGAGACCCGAGATGAATTCAAGGCCGGTAAAACAGATGCTCATTTGGTTCTGGCTTTGCCGGGCATCATAGGGTCTGAACCATTCGGTGCGCGCAAAATGGAGTCGGGACTGTATCCCTTGCTAACAGGGCGTGCCTACCGGATGGCCGGCTCGTTAGAAGCGCGCAGTCTGGCGGAGTATTTTATAAATGCATTTACTGACGGGGAGCTTTCACAGCTGGTGCGCGATCTGGTTTTTATGTGTCTGGGCCTGGATTTTAACGCTGCAAATCTGAACCAGTATCTGATGGATATGTATCAGATGGATCGACCCACTGATTTTGGTTTGTACAATAATCTGCATGAATTGATTCGGTATCTGGCCTTACTGCCGGCTTATAAAGCCCAGGCAACGGAAGAGAACCATAAGCTGCATGCCAGGCTATTGAAGCGCTATGCCATGGGTTCATATCGTTTTCACGATTGTCTACAACTGGAAAGCAGATCGGTGTACGTGCAGATTCTGCTGTTTCGCGGTCAAGCCAGTTTTCATCTGATTTGCAATGGACCACTGGAAGGCATTCAGCTGGAGTTGCCGCCGGATATTGCTGAGCTCGAAGCCAACCCCAAGGGCTATCGCAAGCAATTGAACTTTTACCAAAAACAACTGGCCAGGATTGGCGACGTGCCCGGGATGGAACAGAGCCTGGATTTCCTGGAACGGCTCTATGAAAAAAAGATGGAGATTGTTGCTGATCGCCGGCGCTTCTTTCAGTTTATGGCCAGTCTGGGCATTGAAGCCACAACTCCTGAATCCCCGCGTGAAGACGGGTTCCTGGCCCGGTGGTGGCAAAAACTCACTCTTTTTTTTTCGGAGCTGAAGCAGAGTATAACCGGTTAACTGCTGTTGGTCCGTATCTGAAATTAGCGGGATTGATCTGCATTCTTTTGCTGGCCTTGTATCTGGTCTGGCAATGGGGCTGGGTCTCTATCCGGACCAACCACCGGTCCGATCCAGGCACCGAAGAGCGAGGGGAGTTGGTTGAACCAGGGGAGATCCAGGCGGATGAAACGGTGCCTGGCGAAGATAACATCCGCCCATCCAATCGTGAAATCCTGCTGTATACGAATGAGCTGGCACGGCGCAACGGTTTTCAGGCACTAGGCGATCTGAATCTGGCAACCCAATTGAAAAATCCGGATCTGGTTTTTCCAGGCGACATCTTGCGTCTGCCTGATAATCGGGTTGTCCGGATAGAGCCTCAGGGCTATATTTGGGACATTGCCCGCCAGCATTATAAAAAAGATCGTGCGCGTCTGGTGATCCTGAAGAACAGATATTCACAAACGGATCCAGGCAATGTGACGGAACGCAGTCGATTACGCGCCATGATGATGCGATTGGCGGTTACTCCAGGAATGCTGGACCTGGTGGAAGAGTAATTCCGCTGACACCAGATATTCAAGACTCACCAATGGATTCCAGTATTTGCTGACAAAAAGCATTATAATCCCGGAGCAGCGTTGCCAGTTGGCGGTGATTGCCCGCCTGAACGGCGATTTGGACCAGACTGCCCAGCTGTTGTCGTATTTGTTGATCCAGCATGGCAATATTTGCTGTTGGCACCTGGGCTTTCTTTGGCAAGCCTTCATATTCTTTGCGCATCGATCGCAGGGCCATTCGTTGGCTTCGGCTCTCATCCGGATCCAGATCCGGTCCCCTGGTCCGGGGACGTACATGCATTTCCAGCGGTCGTTTGGGCCCTGTCGGCTGACGTCCAATGGATGTGAGTAAATCCTGCGGGTTAATATCATCACTTGTCATGCGATTCGTTATCTCTACGGAATCCTTCAGGGATGCCGGCTGAAAGCCAGTATCCAGGCTACAGAATTTCTTGCCAAAGATTATTTTGTTGTCTAACAAGCCTGGCTTTGAGAAACTTCCCTGGGAAACTGTTTCGGATCCGTAATGTGTCCTGAACAGACTGACAGGCGCCAATGCTCAGACAAGCGATTGAAATTCTAGACCTGCGTGAGGAGAACTCGCGCCTGTACCAATTGTTAGACGCGAATCAGATCCTGAGTTCCAGCCTCGATTTGAATCTGGTGCTGGATGTTTTGATGCAAAAGGCGCGCGATGTATTGTCCGCCGCGGCATCCAGCCTGATGCTGCTGGATGTCGAAACAGATGAGCTGTATTTTCATACCATCAAGGGTGACAAGGCTGACGAAGTGCTCAGTATTCGACTAAAAATCGGGGAAGGGATCGCCGGTTGGGTAGCGCAGCAGGGTCAAAGCCTGTTGGTTGCCGATTGTCAGTCAGACCCGCGTTTTTCACGTAAAGCCGATGACAACAGCGGATTTCAGACCCATACCATGATGTGCGCCCCATTGAAGGTGCGCGGTCGCATCATTGGTACGGTGCAGGTGCTGAATAAAGAAAACATGCAATTATTCAACGAAAAGGATCTGGCTTTCTTTGAATTACTCGCCAGCCAGGCCGCTATTGCGATCGAAAATGCCCGATTGCATGAAATGGCTACAGTGGACGCAATGACCGGTCTGTATTTAAAATCCTACTTCAAGGCACGCCTGGAGGACAGCTATCGCCGGACGCAGGTTGCCAATGGGCAGTTGTCTCTTTTGATGTCTGATATTGATTTTTTCAAGAAGGTAAATGACAAGTATGGTCACCAGGGGGGGGATCAGGCTCTGGTCGAACTGGCCCAGGTGATCCGCGACACGGTAACGCGGCTCGATAGCGATGACATTGCTGGTCGCTATGGGGGTGAGGAATTCTGCGTCCTTTTGCCGAATTCAGATGCGACTCGGGCGCTGGAGGTTGCCGAATTGATTCGTCAGAATATTGAAAGTCGACCAATTCAGATCGGCGATCAGCAAGCCTATATCACGATCTCCATTGGCATTGCCAGCTTTCAGGATCACAGGCCCTGGATTCACTCTGCTGAAGATTTTGTCAAACTGGCAGACGAGGCCCTGTATATCTGTAAAGATCGGGGTCGTAATTGCTGTGCCCTTTTTACCCAAAAAGAATGAAAAAACGCAGAATTGATTGCATTTTTAGACCACATTGAGACAAACGAAAACGAAGCTGGAATTACACTACTGGAACCAATTACATGTCGCAAATATACGAATTTAGTCAGAATACAATGCCAATGGATGACACTCTGCCTTCCAGAGCTGGCAAGCGGGGCAGTCGAGCCCTTGAGTTGGCTGAGCTCAAGTTGCCTGTGGTGCCCGGTTTTATCGTGGATGCCCGGGTTACTGCAAAATTGGCCAAACTGAATATTCAGCGCTCGGTCAGCAAGGGGCTGGAAAACATTTCCGCCCTGGTGGGCCGAAATTTTGGCGATACGGAACACCCCCTATTGGTCAAGATGGTCTGCAGTTCCAATTTGTCGCTGCCGATCTATCCAACTGTATTCAACATCGGTCTGTCCCCCCGAACGATTCCTGGTTTTTCAGGACTCATGGGCGAACAGGCGGCCTGGTTTGAGTATTGTTATTTGTTGCGAACCGCCGGAATCAAATTATATGACATCCCGGCCAGTCAATTTGATGAAATCGAGGCCAGGTATGAACGCAGCGCCGAGGGCATGCAGGCTTGTGCTACAGAAATGAAAGCGCTGGTTGGGCCGGACAACATACCCGATGAACCCCTCGATCAGCTGCTAAAACTCATGACAGTGGCGGCCAGTAAATACAATGATCCGGACCTGGACGAAGATGATAATGTTTCTTTAATGATTCAGGCCATGGTTTTCGGGAATCTGACAGCAGATTCGGTTGTCGGTATGTATCACACGCGCGATATTATTACTGGTGAAAACCGCCTGGCGGGCAAGTTTCTAAAGAACGCCTATACCCTGCAGGACAATGGTGAAGATATAAATAATCTGGAAGGTCAGCAGTTGCAGGAATTGCAGGCGATCGGAACTACCCTTGAAAAACGCTTTCGTGAGATCAGGGAAGTCAAGTTTATCATCGAGGATAACCGTCTGTGGCTGATTAACCAAACTGCAGAAGACAATAAATCTACACAGGCACACATTCGAACCCTGCTTGACCTTTTGCAGGCCGGTGAACTGGAGGATGCATGGGTTGTGGCCCAAATACCGCCTGGTCAACTGGCCTCTTTGCTGCATCCGGTTGTGGACCCCGAGTCTGTTCAAACCATCCAGAGCGTATCCGGTGGTCTGGCTGGTAGTCCCGGTGCAGCGGTGGGTCGGGTTTATTTCTCGGCCGATAGTCTGATGGAAGCGCATCGCGAAGCCTTGCAGAAGAATGAAGATACACGCCTGATTTTATGCGTCGAATCCTCCTTTGCGGAAGATGTCAAGGCGATAGAGGTCGGTCAGGGTGTCATCTCTGTCGAGGGCGGTTATTCCTCGCACGCGCCAGTCGTCGCCCGCTCGATGGGCAAAGTGAGTGTCGTTAATCAGGCGATCAAAATCCATGATCGTCAGCTGGAACTGGATGGCGTTATCATCAAAGAAGGTGAATATATAACTATTGATGTGCCGGTTTATAAGGACCCGGTAATTTATCTGGGCAAAGCGGACCTGATCAATCCGGATATTACCAGGAACGGACTAACGGATTTTCTGGAAATCATCAACCGGTTTGTTACATCTGAGTTCAGTGTGCGGGCCAATGCGGATTTGGGTCGTGATGCCCGGGTAGCTCGTCAGATGGGAGCGCGGGGCATCGGTTTGTGCCGGACTGAGCATATGTTCTTTGCAGAAGACCGAATCATGCGCTTTCGGGAGATGATTCTGGCATCCGATACAAAGGAACGCCAGACAGCGCTGGATGACCTGTTGCCCACGCAGAAACAGGATTTCTATGACCTGTTTGCAGTCATGTCACCGAATCCGGTCACGATTCGTTTACTGGATGCGCCCTTGCATGAGTTCTTGCCGCGCACACCGGAAATGCTGGCTGACTATACCAACTATCTGAGCAAAACCGGCAAAGCGGCCGATCAACGGGAAATTGCGGAACGGATTGAGCGTTTACATGAGTTTAATCCCATGCTAGGCCATCGCGGGTGCCGGGTGGCGATAACCTATCCCGAAATCTATGCCATGCAGGTGCGCGCCTTGCTCAGCGCGGCATGCGAATTGCAAAAGAGCGGCACCGAGGTATTCCCGGAAATTATGATCCCCCTGGTGATGAATGCCTCTGAATTGAGTATGATTCGCAACGGAAAACGCATCGAAGGCAAGCAGATTCCGGGCATCATGGATATTGCGGAAGAGGTTTTTGCCGAGCAGGGTGTGCGGGTGCAGTTCAAAATCGGGACAATGGTCGAGTTGCCGGCGGCAGCGCTCCTGTCAGATCAACTCGCTCGCCATGCCCAGTTTTTTAGCTATGGAACAAATGATCTGACCCAAACAACGAATGGTCTGTCGAGAGATGATTCGAATTCGTTTTTTCCCGAATATACCGAATATGACCTGTTAGCCAATAACCCGTTTCAGGTACTTGGAGAACCGGTCAAGGAACTGATTGCTATTAGTGCCGCTCGCGGCAAGCTCACCCGACCGAACATTAAATTGGGGCTCTGTGGCGAGCATGGGGCTGATCCCGAGAATATTGAGTTTTGCTATGATGCAGGCCTGCAATACGTGAGCTGTTCGCCGTATAGTGTGCCCATTGCATTATTAGCCGTGGCACAGCTCATGATCCGCACAAAAACCTAGGCAAAACCTCGTCGAGGCCTGCCTGGCTGGCTGCTTTCATTTCGACAGGCACCCTTTAGCAGGTATTTTGCATCCGGCAGGTGCAATGCGGGCGGGCGGGATGTCGCCGGCAGCCCTGGTCGGCAGTTTTGCCGTTGCCGCTTTTCCGTGCGCCTGTCCTGAGGCCGCTACTCCGGATCCAGCGGTCGAAAATCGTGCCTGGCAATCAAAAGAAACAGATGACGCTTGACCAGGAGCAATTTTTCTGGATAGAGTGCAAGTTCGGGCAGGCTTGCTGAACAGGGCCGGCCCTGCGCTAATGCAATAGAACGATCAGACCAGGCACGCAGGGAACCCAGAAACGGTGAAATTCAACACTCTAAATGCGATTCTGGCTGCCATCATTCTTGTTCTGATCACTGTGGCCTTTTGGCAGCCGCTGGTTTCCCAGGAAGAGCAGTACATCGGCCAGAAAATCACAGACATCCAGTTTGTGGGTCTCAGAAACGTCACAACAGATGAGATGTATGCGCTGATTACCTCCCGCCTGGGAGAGCCGCTCAAGGCCGAACTATTCAATAACGATATTAAAGCCATTTTTCAAACCGGTTACTTTGATCGTGCCAGCATGCGCCTGCGTAGCAGTGCCGACGGTGTTGTAATTATTTTTCAGGTCAAGGAGCGCCCGCGGATTGCCGGAATTGAATTTTTGGGAGTGGACGCTATCCCGGTCGCCGATTTGAAAGCCGAGCTCGAGTTTCGGGCTGGTGATGTGCTGGATATGCAAAAGGTACGCAGCGGGCAGGCAGCCTTCAAGGACAAATATTTCAGCGATGGTTTCTTCCTGACTGAAGTCTGGTACAAGGTCGGCGAGATCAACGAAGACAACGAGCGCCTGGTGCAGTATATTATTGATGAAGGGGCGGAAATTCCTGTTTCAAAAGTGAATATTATCGGGGCGCGGCACCTGGATCCGGAGGATCTGGCCGATATCATTGATACAAAGGAAGTGGGATTTCTGGATGATGGAGTCTTTGATTTAAACAAGTTTGAAGAAGACAAATTCAAAATCCTGGCTTTTGCCAAAACCAGAGGTTATCTGGATGCCGAAATTGACCCCGAAAATACGGCTTATGAAATTCGCTGGCGCAACCCCTCGAAGCCCGAAGAAGGCCGGGTCGTTGTAGTAACCTTTAAACTGATCGAAAATGATATCCGATTTTTCGGCGGCTATTCCATCGAACATGATTCGGACCGTATCAACCTGGAGTTGAATCCACCGGAAAGAAGGATCAAGTCAAAAGACGATTTGACGCCGGTGTATCGACCCGCCGATTTGCTGAAATTCCTTGAGTTTAATGAGGATTATGTGGGCGAAATCTTCGATGAAAGCCGCTTTTTTAAGGATCGCAGCTTTATCCATGATCAATACGCCCGGCACGGCTATGTATTTGCACAAGTGCAGCCCGAGTTTGTGAATGTAACGCTGACTAAAGAAAACCTGCAGCGCTATCGTCAATGTGCTCTTGGTCAGAATCCAGGCGGCGTCGACCTGGCGCAATGTCAAAAGGAAGCCCGATGGTTGCCGCTGGATGAGCTCGATCAGGCTCTGAGCGACAACCCGGAACTGAACGGTCAAACAGCGCGACATGTCCATTTTACCATCGGTGAAAACAACATTGCCTACATTGAAAACATTATCATCAAAGGCATGCAAAAAACACGCGAGTATGTAATCAGACGCGAGCTATTGATCAAGGAAGGGCAACTTTTTAACAAATCTCTGGTGGACCGTTCCCGGGAAAAACTGGTTAATCTGCAGTATTTTTCCGAGGTGAATTTGCAGATGCGCCCTGGTTCCAGCGATGATCAAATGAACCTGATTATCGAAGTCAAGGAACAACCCACCGGGACGATCTCCATGGGGGGCGGGTTTGGTACACAGTCCGGTTTTTCCATCTTTACCGAACTTGGTGAGAATAACTTAAACGGCACCGGGCAGAGGATTACGGGCCGCCTGGAATACGGTCCTTTGCGTCGTTCTGTCAGCATTGACTGGACGGAACCATGGTTTTATGAGGCTTGCGAGGATAACAGCGGATCATTTTGGCGCAACAAGCTGAAACAGGCAGAAGAAGCGGAGAGCAAAGAGGATATTGCAGCTTTGGCGGATTCTTTTATAAATGATTATGATGAGTATCGCCGTTTGATTTTATCGTATGCCAAACGACTGGATGAAAAGAATTCCAGCGAAGATATGGACCTGGTCAAGGCGCAAATTCGCAGCCTGTTATTCCGGCAAGTGGCCGAAGAAGAATATTGTTACCGCACCTTTCCCCGCCCCTGGTCATTGAGTCTGGGCGCTTTTTATCAATCCTCTATTTTCAGCGACACATCGCCCTTGCAAATCAGCATCGACGGCAATGATTTATTTGAAGATGCCAGCTATGAGCGCAATCGATTCGGTCTTCGAATTGGAACGCAGCACAGTTTTCTGATTAACTGGGCGCATTATCATTTTTATTCGCCTTCCTGGGCAAATACAACCAGACCAACCTCGCTGGTGAATAATGCGGTCTTACAGGAAGTGGATCTCGGCTGGCAGTTTAAATCCAGCTTGCGCAACGGTTTAATCTACAGCACCCTGGATAATATTGCCAGTCCAACCAGCGGCACTCAATTAAATTTTGAAATAGAGCTCGTTGGTCAGTATCTAGGCGGCGAAGACCATTTTAATCGGTATACCGCTTCGATTAAGCAGTATTGGTGGTGGTTTGACTACACCTTTGGCGGTTTTTTCCGGTCCAATAATTTACGGCGCTGGCGTGTCGTGCAAGAATTCCGTTTCAAGGGTGTTTTCAGTCATATCACGGGACCGGCGGCCGGCCGGTCTCAGGATCCGGAAAAGAATCCCTATATGGAGCTGGAAGACCGCCAGTTTTTAGGCGGCTTTCCAACCTTGCGCGGCTACGATATCGCTGATGAACTGTACCCTACAGTCTGGCGGGATGGTGCCAACCACATGCTGATTGGTGGCACTGAGTTACGAGTTCCCATTGAGCCTAGTATCCTGTGGCTGGCACTTTTCTTTGACGGCGGCTCCTTGTTTGATAATATTGGCGAATACAACGAAGATAATCGCGATATCGTTGATACTTATGAGCAGACGCAAATTGCCGCCAGATTAAGTGCCAATAATCCCTTGCTGATATGGTTGGCTGATAGTCGGGATATTAGTACAGGCTTTCTGCAGAACTGGCACTATGAATCCTATTATGACTGGAATAATCCCAAGCGGGCTGTATTAACGCAACGGAATGTGGCCTGGGATCGGGCTCTGTATTCCTGGGGTTTTGGTTTGCGGATTCAGATACCAGTACTGCCGTTACGTCTTTTTATGGCTCAAAAGCTATATTATAAAGATGGCAATTTCAAGCCCGTACCCGGGCATGAAGATTTTGAGTTTGTGTTCGGGATCGGTGATGTCCGATTCTAAAGTGAAAAAGGAATCTGCCTGGCCGATTTTGCGCCGTTTATTCCGATACGTGCTGCGTTACCGCTATCGAATGCTGATTGGCCTGTGTCTGGCATTTTTAGTTTCCATTAGCAATCTATTATCCCTAAGCACCTTCGTGCCCATTTTTAACACGATTGGTCAGGATGGGCCCCCGCATATCTTTGTAGTCTCCTATCAGGAGCATCTCTTGAGTGGCTGTCGGTTGGAAAAACGCGGACAGCCGCTGGAAAGCTCTTTAAAGAATTATCTGGAAAAACTGGATACGAAAGCTCTACAGGAAGATTTGGATTTCAATCCGGGCAATGGCCAAACATGGCGGGATTTTTGCGGAGCCTTCCCGGATTCACTGATGAACCGGTTTCGGTACAAGCTGGCGCAATTCAAACTGAACATCAACCGCTATATGGCCAATAAATCATCCGGTGAAGCCGTGCTGTTAATATGCACTGCACTGTTACCGGTCTATTTGATCAAAATTTTCAGTCTGATCGGCACCGTTTATTTTATCGGTACTGCGGGCCTGTTGGCCGTGCGAGATCTGCGAATGGAATTGTATCGTCACATGAATGAGCTTGATCTGCAGTATTTCGGCAAGGAACGCACTGGCATCATAATGAGTCGAATTAGTAACGATGCGGAAATTGTAGGCAAATCCATGTCCATGGAACTGACCGATGCGCTTGTGAATATACTTTATATCCTGACCCATTTGCCCGCCCTGATCTATATAAACTGGCAGCTTTTGCTGATAACCTTGATTGTTGGTCCTGTACTGGTTTCTCCGGTCAGTAACTTTGCTGTCAAAATTCGGCGAGCATTTACCAACCAGCAGGAGCGGCTCGCGGATTTAGGCGGTCATATTCAGGAGGTAATAAGCGGTATTCGGGTTATCCGGGCCTTTGGTATGGAAAACTATGAGCATAATCGCTTTGCCAAAATCAATCTGCAACTATTCAAGAATACATTCAAGGGCCATTATTATCACCAGGTCGGACCAGCCCTGACCGATTTGGTCGCCGGTGTGGTGGTGATTGGTTTTCTGGCTTATGGCGCCTGGGCCATTTCGGCTGGCAATCTGGACCGGGGCAGCTTCATGGCCTTTTTCTTTGTATTGCTGTTTGTTATGCGTCCCATTAAGCAGATTTCGGTCATGGCCAATCTGATGAGTGCTGCAGTTGCCGCTGCGGATCGAATTTTTGGAATGCTAGCCGTACCGGTTACGATCAAGGAACCGTTACAACCGGTATCCAATCCGGATTTTAAAAAGAAAATTGAGTATCGTAATGTCAGCTTTCGCTATGATGGAACCAGCCAGGACGCCCTGAGTGAAATAAATATTCATATTGAATATGGTAAATCCTATGCCCTGGTCGGATCTTCCGGAGCCGGTAAAACCACTTTGTTAGATCTTTTACCCCGTTTCTATGATGTCAGCGAGGGATGCATCTGTATCGATGGCGTGGATATCCGCTCAATGCGCATCCTGGACTTGCGCGAAATGATTTCATTGGTTGGTCAGGATGTTTTCTTATTCCATTCCAGTATACGCGATAATATCGCTTATGGACGCAGCGATATCAGCCTGGCCAGTATTATGGAAGCGGCTAAAATCGCCAATGCGCACGAGTTTATCACCGCTCTGCCGAAGGGGTATGATACGGAAATCGGGGAACGCGGCGTTATGCTGTCCGGGGGGCAGCGGCAAAGACTGGCTCTCGCCCGGGCTGTTTTATTAGATCCGCCAATCCTGATTCTGGACGAGGCCACTTCCAATCTGGATAATGAGAGCGAACTGCTGGTGCAAAATGCTTTGGAGGAACTGATGCAAAAGCGCACCGTGTTGGTAATCGCTCATCGGCTCTCTACAATTTACAACTGTGATCAAATACTAGTGCTGGAACAGGGCCGTATCGCGGAACAGGGCACCCACAAGGAGTTATTGGAGGCCAATGGCGCTTATAAGAGACTCTTTGATTTGCAATTTAATGCCAGTGCTGGCTGAATCGACAAATGAACTTGTTGCAAAGAGTTTACTTGCGCCTGCACACCCGTAAGTTCCGGCAACGCGCAATGCAAGCATGGCATCATCCCCGGGCGAGGGTAATCTCGATCGGCAACCTGTCTGCGGGAGGAACGGGCAAAACACCCTTAGGGATGCTTCTGGCTGCGACAGCACTACAACAAGGTTTGCTTACAACTGTCTTGTTGCGCGGTTATAAAGCGAAATTGTCGCGCGGGGGGGCCTTGGTCCGGGATTATAAGCAGTCCAGTCCGACCGAAATGGACGCCAGCACTGTCGGTGATGAGGCCCTGCTTTTCGCCAGTATACCCGGTCTACAGGTTTTAATTGGTCGAAACAGGCAACATGCACTAGTAAACTGGAGTGCCGACTCGGATTTGGTAATTTTGGACGATGCCTTTCAGAACCCTTCTGTTGCCAGGGATTTTGATATTGTCCTGATTGATGCCAGTTTGGCAGTTACAGAATTGAGCTTGCTGCCTTGCGGAAAATTCCGGGAGCCGATTCAGGCCCTGTCCCGGGCTGATTGCATTGTGCTAACCAGGTGTGATCAGGCTGATCTAATACAGATTCAGGAATGGCGTGAGCAAATCTACAAAGTTGCCAAACAATGTCCTGTCTTTCAGTCCAATCATCGCTTTGGCGGAGTTTATAGCATTGCAACGCAAAGGAAATTGTCAGTCTCCTGGAGCCGACCGGTCGTATTGCTGGCCGGCATCGGGAATCCGTTAGCCTTTCGGAAAACCATGCAACAGGCAGGATTTGCAATCGAGGATACAGTTTGGCTGAAGGACCATGAATTGCCCCGCCCGGATTTTCTACAAAGCCTGGCGAGTCGATATGGTGACACGCCGATTGTAATGACTGAGAAAGACTATGTGCGGTTGCGGCCCTTGCTCGGTCAATCGACTCTGCGAGCAAATCGTTTCTTTTATAGCAAAATTGAGATTGCTATGCAAAATCAAAAGGAATTCCTTGAACGGGCCCTGGGCAACAATTGAAAGCAGCTGAGCAGGGTGCTTAAACGGAGCTCTCCCGGATGGTTTTTCGGATCCAGGCTTTGGTTGGCTCATCAAAACTGTTCCAGTAGCGCTCAGGCCAGTCAGGCATTTGCTGGCGCAGAGCGCTATCTTCCGAGCCGGGCATTCGGCCCAGACTAAAACTGATAAACTGCTGTAACATTTTTTGCAACAAGGCCGGCTCCAGGCCTTTGTCAGCAGCACTTGCAACTGGCTGCTCTCTAGTCCTGGGCACATAGTGATCGAGCAGTATTTCAAGGTCCCGCGCCGATATCTGCTCTACGTTCTCGAGTATAATGTTTTTGACCATGTCCCGGGACATGCCGTGAAAATCGGGCATTTCAAAGTCAAACCGGGACGTTATCTGTTCGGCCATGGATCGAAAATCAATCGCCGCAGCATCGATCGCCCGCCCGCGCCGTTTCAGAGCCGCATCGATCAGATCCAAATCTTCCTCGCGGGCCTGGTTCAGAATAAAATCCAGGATTTTTTGGACATATTGGTCTCTACTGATGGCCGTCATAGTGAACCTCGATTACAGGCCGCTTTTTCATGGAACAGGGCTGCAGATCTGCTTGCCAGAGCGGTGTAGTTGAATGCCGTTTAAAGGGTTTTGTATGACCAAACAAAGCGACCTGGCCTGCGTCAGATATGCTCTCATCGGATGCAAAGCTCATGAACTACAACAACGCCGCAGTTTCGGTAAAACCGGTCATAATATTCATATTTTGAATCGCCTGACCGGCCGCTCCCTTCATTAGATTATCAATGGCGCTTACCATCACGGTGATGTTGTCCCGCGAGCGCAGGGCCAGATCGACACAGTTGGTATTTTGAACCCTGGCAAGCATCACCTCTTCAGGTGTTTCGTAGAATCGTAAAAACGGTTCGGTCTTGCAAAAGGCGCTCAATTTTTCTTGTAAGTCAGATGGGGCCGCGCCTTGCCAATGGACAACAATGGTGGCCAGAATTCCGCGATCGAGGGGCAGCAAATGAGGCGTAAAGGTTAACGGAAATGTGATCGGCTGCTGCATACCAGTGGCAGCATATTCCAGTATTTCGGGCTGGTGCTGATGCTGCAGTATTTTATAGGCGCGAAAGTTTTCGTGTACACCTTGAAAACTGAATCCACTGTCTTCCGTGCGACCACCAGCGCCGGATACGCCGGACTTGGCATCCACCACTACTGATTGAATTTGACTGCGGTACTCCCCAAGCGCATTCAGCGCAAGAATCGGTCCGGTCGGATAGCAGCCGGGATTGGCTACCGCTCTGGCTGCTTTGATTTGGTCCCGAAAAATTTCGGGTAGTCCGAAAACGACCTCAGACATAACCTCAAATGCGGTGTGCTTGAGTTTGTAATGCTCCTCCCATACTATCTGGTTGTGCAGTCGAAAGCTGCCACTCAGGTCCACGACTGGAATGCGGGCATCCAGCAATCGCGGTAGCAGCTCAAGCGAGCTTGCATTCGGGACTGCCAAAAAGGCGAAATCTGTATCGGATGGCAATGGGTCGGTGTGATGACTGAATCGCAGGTCCCGGGTGGCGTGATTATAGTATGCAAGCTGGGGGAATACCGCTTCTGCAGACTGGCCCGCGTAGGCATCCGAGCTGATAAAGGTAACTGTCACATTCGGGTGATAACGTAATCGTGCTAACAATTCCCGGCCGGTCAAACCGCCGGCTCCATAGATGGCTACTTTCTTTTGCATCGCGCTTTCCACAGATGGCTATTTCCATCAGGGCGCCATTCTTTTTTCAGCGCGACTGTTGCCCGCAAGGTGGCCGCCGCCGTCAGCAGGCTGATTTCGGCAACGGCCGCTACGAAGCGGAGTGTTTGTCCGCCCGGGGCGTTCTGCACTTCAGCTAGATGGCATCGCGATCAAGTACTTCTCCGGTTTCGGGATCGAATTCGGGCTCGTCTGCAGTTGTGTTCACGGGGTTCACAGTGGATTTGGGAGCCGCGGCAGCATTGCCGGTTGGCTGTGCGTCGGGGTAAACACGCATATACTGCAGGCGACGCAGTTCCGCTTCAATCTCTTGCGAAATGTCCGGGTTCTCAAGCAGAAAGCTGCAGGCATTTTCTCGCCCCTGACCAATACGGGTATCCTGGAAAGAATACCATGTGCCCGAACGGTCAATCAGTCCCTCTTGCACTCCAAGGTCGAGTATGCAACCGGCCTGGTTAATGCCTTTATCAAACAGGATATCAAATTCGGCCTGGCGAAAGGGCGGGGCAACCTTGTTCTTGACAATCTTGACGCGCACCCGGTTGCCATAGGCTTCATCTGATTTTTTCAGGGTTTCGATACGACGTATATCCATCCGCACGGAAGCATAGAATTTGAGGGCATTGCCGCCGGTTGTTGTTTCGGGTGAGCCGAACATAACTCCAATTTTGTGCCGGATTTGATTTACAAATATAACCGTGGTATTGGAGCGCGAAATGGTGCCGGTCAATTTGCGTAGCGCCTGACTCATCAAGCGAGCGTGCAAACCCATCTGGGCATCGCCCATATTACCCTCTAGTTCGGCCCGCGGCACAAGCGCGGCCACGGAGTCGACCACTATAATGTCGACCGCATTGGAACGCACCAAAGATTCGGTGATTTCAAGGGCTTCCTCGCCATTGTCGGGTTGGGCAACTAAAAGATCGTCAATATTTACGCCTAACTTTTTTGCGAACTGGGGATCCAGGGCGTGCTCAGCATCCACAAAGGCCGCAATACCACCGGCCTTCTGCGCGTTGGCGACCACAGAAAGACAGGTAGTTGTTTTGCCGGAGGATTCTGGTCCGTATATTTCGACTACCCGACCGCGGGGTAGTCCGCCCAGTCCCAGGGCGAAATCCAGTGTCAGTGCGCCGGTTGGAATATGGGCAATGTTTTGCTGTACGCCGGAGTCGCCTAGTTTCATGATGGCGCCCTTGCCGAATTGTTTTTCAATTTGCGAGATGGCGCCGCTAACCGCTTCCCGTCGGGCCGCCTGGTCGGTGTTACCCTCGGCCGGGATGCGGCTGGTTAAATCTAATTTCCTGGTTGCTTTTTTTCGAGCCATTTTGTTTTCCTTGGTTCTAAAGTACAGGTGCACGGTCCTGGAACCGCTGACCTGCCCGGGGCCAGTCCTGAACTGACAATGATACTATAACACAGGGGTGTGACATAAACCAGCATTATGACCTACTTTACGGGTGACAAGTAAAAAAAAGAAAAACAAATGGCGGCCGGTCAGAACGCCGGGGCACTATGCACATTCGTGATGCCCGGGTTTTCTGGCTAGTGAAACAGGGCTCAGCATCGCGTCATGCCAGCTAACCCTGGTCTCTTCCTGGTCGGGCCGGCTCATACCAGTGTGCCGGATGGTATGCCTTGTTATCAGATCAAAGACTAGAGGCCTTGAATTTTGGTGTATTCGGACTTGCTGGCAATCACATCCAGCGCGCGAAAGGAAGCAGCGTGGACTTTGCGGTTTGAATCGTAGAAAAAGGTGCTTTGAATTTTTTGGGTCGCCAGCGAGCGCAAAAATTGAACGATTGGCGGAATGGATGCGGAATTCATGTAGTTGATGGCACGAAAATCACATTCGAGGGTCAGTCCGTGCGACTGGATATAATCCAGCACGGACGCGAGATAGGGCTCCAGATGTTCGCGCGGATTTTGCATATGGATCTCACCCTCCCAGACCAGCATCAATTGCGAATCGCTTTCACGGGTTTCGATCGTTAAATCTGCCACTTTCAGGTTTTGCATACTACACTCTTTTTTTTTATTACACTTTTTCCAGCTTGCGGGTAGCCTGGACCATTACCTGGCTCTCATGAATGCTGGCGGCCAGGCGGTATTCGGCTTCATAGCCAATCCGAAACAGGCCCATCCTGGAAAAACCATCCGGATTGTCTTTGAGCACTTCCAGTCGCTTGATATAGAGCTCCAGTGGGTCGCCGTTGCGAATTTGCTGAATTGTACTGGTCAGAGTTTCCAGGCGCAGTACGTCAGCGCAAATATTGCTGACCTGGATCTCCAGTTGATCGGCCTTGATTTCCAAAGCGAATTGAATGACATTTTGTCCCTCGGTATCGGAATACTTGAGGGCATTCTCGCATAATTCGATGGCGGTCAGCATGGTTGCGTCCATGAAATCCTGACCCTGTTTTTGGATCAATGGGTCGTTTTTAATCTCGTTTTTGATCCGGTAAATTACGTTCCATTCCGGGGTCACTGTTAATGAAAAGGGCACTGGTTTATCCTTGTAGATCCATGCTGTATGCAACCTGGCTGGATTAATTGCGCCGGATCATGGCAAAGCTGACATCGTCCTGAAACTGGCGACCGTTACAAAATTGCTCCAGGTCTTGCACCAGGTTGTTTTGCAGTTCGGCGAGGGGTTGATCCCCGTATGTATTCATAATGGCAAGCAATCGATCTTCGCTGTACATTTCCTTTTCCTGATTAAAAGCTTCAATAATTCCGTCGGTGTACAACAGCAGCATATCGCCCTTGTTCAGTTTGCAACGGTCCAGTTTAATATCGCTTTTAATGTCTGACTCAATTCCCAGCCACATGCCGCGCGAGTCCCGGATTTCCAGTTGGGCGCTTTTTTTGCGGTAAAGAATCGTATCCAGATGCAGGCCAGCGTAAAGCACCTGTCCGCTGCTGTCCAGACGATAAAAGGTGGCGGTCATATATTTGTTTTCATGCAAGCGCTGGATATTGTCGTACAGCACCTGATTAACGACTACGAAAGCCTCATCGGGCGTCAATCCGGGGCTCAATTCCAGTACGGTGCGGATGGCCGTCTGGGCCATTAACATGATCAAACCGGAAGGCAAACCATGTCCGGAAACGTCCCCGATAATACACCACCAGTAATCCTTGCGTTTGTATTTCAAATGAATACAATCATAATAATCCCCGCCCACGGCATCGGCCGTTTGCATATAGCCGTGAAAATCATAGGGCCCCAGGTTGCCATTGGCCGGTAGTACAGCCAGCTGTATACCGCGGGCAATTTCCAGCTCGCGCGACAGGGCTGCCTGACTGGATCGCATGATTTCCATTTGTTGCAAGGATTGAGACATGTCGTTGAAGATCCGTGATAACTGACCGATTTCGCCGCCCGGAATGGTGCTGAGCTGAATCCCCAAATCGCCCTGACTGATTTTGGTGGCTGCCTCGGTCAATTTTTCAATGGGTCGACTCATCCGCTGCGCCAGGAGCCATGATACACCGAAGGCGAACACCAGGATCACCAGCGACAAAACCAGGACGTAGCGGCGCATTGTGATCACCGGGGCATAAATTTGCTCGCGATCAAATTCAAAGATTCCGGTTCCAACGCGATGCTGCACAGATCCGCCGGTTTGATAGACC
>JAGRNA010000300.1 GCA_020441005.1 Leptospiraceae bacterium | reverse complement strand
CTGGATATGCAGCGCGGGTATGACGGAACTAGCGTTGCCTTCGTCATCCAGCACCTCATGAATGGCGCCGACCGCATGCAATTCCGAACCCTCGAACGTATAGACCTGAACTCCATAACTGAACTCCGCGCCGGACTCAGCGAGCACCACATCCGGTCCACGGCCTTGATCGTTACTTAAGACCGTCACTTTAACGTAGTAAGCATCTCCAAAGTCTGAAGAATGCAACAGGCGGGATATTGGCTTAGAGGATTGGGTATCTACCAAAAACAATTGCAAGCCTGGAGCGGCTTTGTCATTAGCTTGCCGGCAAACGGCTAAAGCGTGCGCAGTATCCAGGGCGCGCACTGATTGGCAATCCTTTAGGCCAAGGGCGCTGAAATCGACATCGACAGCGACGGGCGTCCGTTCCCGATAAATTCCCGGCGGCGGTTCCAAAGCAACACTGGACTCAATGCTCAGCAGCAGCAGTAAACCGGCGATCCAACCGATAAGGCCATGCGTTTTGAAGCAAGAGGACATTATGAAACCCCTGAAAACATGGTGTGGACGGACCCCGGAGTCGATTTTTCTGCCGGAAGCCCTGATTACATTAGAAGGTAATAATTTGGTTACCGTCCTGAGCCGAGTGTAAGGGACAGTGACCGAAAATCTTGAGTGGACTCAACCGGTTTCCCAGCCCTAATCCAGCATTGACCTTGGTGCGGATTTCAAAGTGCAGGTGATCTTGGCTCGCCGGGAGATTCTGCGCATTACCCGATTTGCCGGTGGTGCCGACGATAGTATTCATCGTCACCTGCTGGCCTTGACTAACCAGGATCGTATTCATGTGTGCGTAAAACGCATAATAAGTTTTCTGGTCTTTCCAAGCGAATGACAGGCAAAGTTGCTTGCCGTAAGCGCCACTATCTTTGACAAATTCAATTTTTCCATCAGCAATCGCATAGGCGGTCGTGCCCACCGTCGCCTTGAAATCCCAACCTTGATGAGGTTTAGGCGTGCCATTGGCATTTTTTCGCACCATGCCGAAGGTATGATTGAGCTTGTTGTCGCGAATCACATTCTGCTCGAGCGGCCAAGTGACCTCGCCCATAGGGTATTCTCCTCATCATGACGCAATTGGGTTGAAGATAAATCTGCCGATCATTAGGAAAGTGCTCTAAATCGCTGATTGGGAGCTATCCGCAATGACCTGCTCAAATTGTCGCTTTTGTGATCAGCAAATTCTGTACCTAATATTGAATAACGTTTGACCCAACTGATCGCAATAAAAAACCCATGCTTAGAAAGCTAGCCGAGGATGGGGTCAAACTGAACGGTTCAAAGGGCGCGATCATCGGGTCATGATGAATCGTTTACCAGGCAAGCAGGGAGATTGGCCGAGGCAGGAGGTGAACCGATAGGACGCCCCAACTCAGCGGAGCAATACTCCCAAAGCTCCGATAGGTGGCGCCTTAGAAAATTTTTGGAGGCGTTTTCTCGCCAAGATTTTTAAGTTGGTACATAAGATGCGGAAGTCATTTAACAACGTTCTCGATACAGGAACCTCTTATGGCCATCAAACTAACTTATCACTACCGTGTGCCCCAAGGAACGGTGGATCACCATGCTGTGTTCAGCCATTTACAGGATGTATTGAACGTCTTCGCTAGCAAATCCGATTGCACGAAATTTTATATTGGCATTACCAACAACCTAAAAAGGCGGCGGCGCGAGCATCAAGCTGATCGCCCGGAATACACCTTGATGTGCGCTATTTACAAGGAAGAAGAAGATCATATTGAAGATCGATTTCATAACTTGGAGAGGGAAGCTATTCGGCGATTTCAGCGCGGCGTTCGCAATAAAGCGACCCACCAGGTGTTGCGGTGCGACAATGAGCCTGGTCAAAAGCCTCACAACTGGCTATATATTCTGGTCGATAAACGTGATGTCGCCGATATTCCTATTAACAGTTCGAATCCCGGGCTTTGGGGAGACGAAAAGTGACTAAAAAAACCACGTCGCAAACGGCGGGGCTTCCAAAGACTATTCGAAAAGATTCAACTCTTTAATAGAATTCGCCAACAGTATCGGTTGCTACTCAGACTCCGACGATCACCGCACAGTTGCGGCCCTGAGACTTGGCTTGGTACAGAGCATCATCGGCCGCAGACAGGGCATCCTTGACTCGTCCTCCATCCTGTGGAACCCGGTGCAATGCCCCCAGACTGAGCGTGACCTGAT